>NZ_DEYI01000017.1:533-6570 GCF_002364475.1 Idiomarina sp. UBA3162 | reverse complement strand
GTGAGTACTGCGGTCCAAACCTGCTTGACGCCATCAATCGCCGCCTGCATAGGCTTTTTATTTTGCCGCCGCTCACCTCAACTTGAGACACGCCGGCAACCGATGACATGCGCGGTCTTACATTGTCTTCGATGTAATCTCGCATCATTATCATGTCGAGTTGCTGCGGATTCCCTTCAATAGGCGCTACTCGGAAGTACATGAATGCATTACTGGAGAATGACGCTGCAAAAATCTTAGGTTCATCGACATTCTCTGGTTAATTCGGGACGTGAGTTAACGCATTGTTAACTAGTATTAATGTTTCGGCAACGTTAACCGAGTATGGAAAGTCCAATTCAATGGTTGCTTGCCCGGTACTTGCCGTGCTTTCCATGCGCTGTAAGTTCGGAATCGTTCTTAAAAATTCTTCCTGCTCAATGAGGATTTCCTTTTCAATATCTTGCGGTGTTGCGCCTGGCCACTGTGTCTGAACACTGATGGTTCTGACTTCAAGGTCGGGGATCATCTGGATAGGAATGCGAAACGCTGCCGTGATACCAAGTAGACAAAGGATCAGGACTGCAACGATAGTCGTGTGCTTATGTCGGATGAGCCATTCAATCATGTTGATCACCCGACACGATGGTAACTTTTTCCCCATCATTCAACGATTCATTTCCACGCACAACAATCTGCGCAGTTTCAGGTAAACGTTCTTCAATGGCTATAAAGTCGCCAAAGCGATAAGTCACGTTAACAAACTGCTGCTTTGCGAGCATTTGATTACCATTGCTCTCAACCAGCCAAATCGACGTTCGGCCATCACTGTAGCGTATCAGCGCATCCTTGTTTATTACCGTGCTAGGCTCTGACAGCTTTATATCAAATTGAACATCAACGGGCATACCCACATAAAGTGTGTCGCTGGGCAACTCGTTGATACGAACCCGAAATGCGCGCTCGCTATTGGTCGTTGTCGGTACAATGTCTGAAATTGTCGCATCATATTGCTGTATATCACCGGAAAGATCTTTGCGGATGATCGATACATCAGTCGTATTATCAACATAGGGCAAGTAACGAAAAGGTAAGAAGGCATCGATGTACAGCTTATCCAAGCGGGTCAACTCAAAAGCAGCGGTGCCAGGCGTTACCCATTCACCTAAATCAACGTAGCGTGCCGACACGACACCATCAAACGGTGCCTTGAGTGAGTGAAATGCCAATTCAACCTCTGCACGCAGCAATGCCGCCTTACGGCTTTCTAATTCGGCGCGCGCCATGTTGAGCGCCGCACGCGCACGTCTAAGCTCACTTTTTGCCACGGATTGACTCTCAGTGAGTGCGTTCAGTTCGTCAAACTGTTGTTGTTGATCGTCTAATGTCGCTTGGCTTGCGCGCACTCGCGCACTCAACTCAGTCAACTGTGCTTCGCTTTGTTGCTTGTCGAGTTCAGCGATGGTTTCACCCTGAGCCACTTTAGCGCCCACATCAACGTTGTGGGCTTTAAGTAAGCCTTCCACAGCAAAGCTCAGCTGGCTTTGTTCGAGCGTATTGACCACCGAAGGTACACGCACTTCTTTTATCGGTGCACGAAAGTGAGCCTCATCAACGGTAACTTGCGTATCTTGTGCTACAGTCAATGAAGGCGTCACCAGAAGTGATGCCAGTAGTAAAGTGTAGGATTTTATGACAGCCTGCGGTCGTTATTGAGTTTACTTGTATACGCGAATAACGACGCGGTTGGATTTTAATCATTGCCGTGTACAGGAGTGTAGCGATGAGTTTAGCTGAAGCAAGAACGTTTGAATGCCCATATTGTATGGCCATTAATGAACTCGAGTTAGATTGGATTAATGATTTAGGCACACGCCAAATCGTCGACTGCCAGATCTGCTGTCAGCCGATAGAGTTAGAGATCTTACAAATAGGGGACGACGCGCAATTGATTGCGCGCCGCGATGACGAATAAGTTTATAACTGTTCGATTTGCTCGGCTGCCTTTTTAAAACCTTGTTCCCGTGCTTCATCACCCATGTTCATGCCTTCAGCACGAACGACCTCGACATCCGTGATGCCAATAAAGGCGAGGGCATGTTTTAGGTAACTCTCTTGGTGATCAAGTGCTGTGAGATCACCCGTTGAATACACACCGCCGCGACCTGAGGCAATAATCGCTTTTTTACCTGTTAGCAAACCTTCAGGACCTTGCTCTGTGTAACGGAAAGTTACACCGGCTTGTAAAACACGGTCAATCCATGCTTTCAACTGAGACGGAATAGTAAAGTTGTACATCGGTGCACCAATCACGAGTACATCAGCTTCCTGTAACTGGCTTACGTACTTGTCGAAATGCGGTTTTTCTTCTGCCAACAACTCTTCTGCTGTTAGATGAGCAACCGAATTTTGAATGAGATCAACATGAGTAACGCGTGCGTTCTCATTACTTGCTTTTAACTGCGCTACCACATCGGCGCTAAGCTTACGGCTGACTGATTGCTCGACGAAAATACCGGAATCTACATGTAAAATGTTCATAAACTACCTCCAATTATTTGATACTGCTATTGTATGGTGTTCCATAAAATTAAAAAGATGTCTAAAATGAGAATTAGCGTTCCATAATTGGTACACATGATGGCACTTCCGGATATCACTAACTATTATTTATTCGCCAAAGTGGTTGAGGCTGGCAGTATTTCATCTGCGGCTCGGGCGTTAAGCTTGCCCAAAGCCACGGTGAGCCGGCGATTGCAACAGCTCGAAACAGAGCAGGGCATGCGTTTGTTTAACCGGTCTCAGTCGGGGGTGCGGCTCACCGATGTAGGCGAAGCTTTTTTATTACATTGCCAGCAACTGGTCGAAGCCGCAGAAAGTGCACAGCAAGTTACCCAGCGCTTATTAGAAAAGCCACGCGGTCGAGTTAATTTCAGTGCGCCTTATGCATTAAGCCAAAGTTTACTTGTGGATGTATTGCCAGAATTTATGACGCTGTATCCAGAAATAAACATTAATTTAGTAGTAACTAATCGCCCGATTAACTTAATTGATGAAGGCATCGATGTTGCTTTACGGGTGCGTCCAAATATTGAGGACTCGAGTTTAATTGCACGTCCATTGAGCGAATCGCCACTGACATTATTTGCCGCACCGGCATTACTAGAACAACACCCAATAAACGAGCCTAGCGACTTATTAGCGCTGAATCATTTGTCTTTACATTACACCAGCGGTCAGTACCGTTATTTATTGACCCACGAAAAAGGCGAGCAGCAAACCATTAAATTTGAGCCACGCCTAATTACCGACGATATGATTGTTTTGCGTGAATCGGCTATCAAGGCACAAGGTGTGACCGCATTACCAACTTATTTATGTAATGAAGCCGTACAAAACCAACAATTAGTGCAAGTGTTACCCGAATGGACATTGCCAGTGGGCATTATGCATCTCACGTATCCACACCGGCGCGGATTACTGCCAGCGGTACGCGTGTTGATAGATTATCTCACCGAAAACTTACCCAAACGCGCCGAGTTATTTAATTACTGACAGACATACGCAGGGCAGCGCTCACGTAAAAATGTGTAGGTCACACGTATCATTGTCATTAAAAAAGCCCCCGCAAAGACCACGAAGGCCAGTTTCCAAATAACACGTTGTCGACTTTGCTATTGGTATGGCTACCGCTGTCAAATAGAAAAGGCGTTAATATTTCTTTCCATCATGCGATGTCATCCAAATGCTGCGAGTCCAAATCCTAAAACAAGCAACAGCACAAATAATATAGCCGCTAAACCAAACGCTTGAAGCCCCCCTTGTTTGATTACACTAAAGTGAGTAAGTATACCTAAAGCGGCCATAGCCACACATAGCAAATACATTGCCACGCTCGATAAAATATCGATGAATGATGACGGTAATATTTCAAGCGAATTAATCACAATGACGCCGATGAATAAAAATGCGAACCAAGGAACCGTGATTCGTTTCTCAACAGTAGATACGTTCGAACCTTGAAAACGGTACTTTGTCCAGATAGCAACAATCAGTAGTACTGGAACCAGTAATACGACGCGAAACATCTTTTCTAAAACAGCAATATGCGCTGCTGATTCACTTATTGCATCTCCTGCAACAACCACTTGAGCGACCTCATGGATGGATACGCCAGCCCAGAGACCATATTGGTGATGCGTCAAGGGTACTAATTCCAACAATATCGGAAGCATAAGCATTGATAATGTGCCAAAGACGACCACTGTGCTAATGGCTGTCAGAACTTTGTGCGGCTTTGCATTAATGATCGGTTCGAATGCGGCGACAGCTGCCGCACCACAAATAGCACTCCCAGCTGCAACCAATATGGATTGCTCAGTATCTAAACCAAACAGCCGTCTTCCCAGCCACACACCTACGCATAGAATCGTTGCTACCATGATAACCGCACTGAGTACACCATATAATCCAATATCTGCAAACGCTTGAAACGTAATGTTGAAGCCGTATAAGACGATCGCGGTTCGCAAGACAGTGCCTTTTGCTACGTTCAATCCAGACGCTAACCGAAATTTCCAACCGTTGGGTAAAGCGTGGCTTATCACTATGCCTAACGCAATACTTATTAGAAGCGGAGATACCGTTTCTAAAAATGAAATTTGATGCTTTCCCCATAATACAATGGCGGCTATACCCATTGATGCGACTAGCCCGGGAATTATATTTTTCATGTGTTCCTCATCATTATCTTTTCCTAGTATTAAAACTATATCTCAATTAATATTGAATAAAACAAATTATAAATCGATAAAGATAAGTATTATTTATGATTAACTTGAGGCAACTATACATTTTTTCAGTGGTCGCAGAGTCGAATAGTCTCGCGGCAGCCAGTGAGCTGTTGAATATGACGGCTGCTGCCGTTTCGTTAAGTCTAAAGGGGTTAGAACAACAACTTAATACCCGTCTACTTCAACGCGCGCCTGGCAGAAAGAGTACAGACAAAACTATCTTGTTGACAGCAGAAGGAATCTGGTTGAAGCGAAGAGCGCAAGACATCTTAGCGCTTGAAAAAAGCACTCAAATGTATTTTAAGCAACGACAGGAATCTGAGCCGACAGCGCTGAACATTGGCGCGAGTCAGACTGTTGGAAATTATTGGCTGCCCGGTTATATTCGGGACATCAAACAACGCTATCCATGCTGCCACGTCAACGTTTTTATCGGTAACACTGATGAGGCTTTAGATCGTGTGCAAACATTTCGTGACGATATTGCCCTAGTAGAAGGCCCAAATCACCATAGTGCATTGAAGAGCCGATGCTTTAAAAAAGATAGTCTCATGCTTATCGCGCCACCTGACAACGACTTTGAGTCACTACAAACCGCGCCTTGGTTGATCCGGGAACGAGGCTCAGCAACGCGAAAATATACCGAACAACTATGGGCAGAATTAGCCATCGAACCAAAAGACGTGACACAATTAAATACCAATGAAAGCATCATTCATTCTGTAGCATCAGGTGTCGGTATCGCTTATGTTCCTCGAATCACGACACCTCTTCTATTGGATGCAGCTCTGATAAAAGAGATACCTATAAATAATAATTGTTATCGCTCCTTGTTTATTGTGAAACATAAGGAGCGGGACTCCGAGTTGGCTTGGATCGACGGACTAGTTTAGTCTCGTAATTACAACAAATCTAATTATAGGTATTCTGAATAACTGCATTATGGAAGTAGGGCGTTTCAATCGCTGTATTGGTTTCTCATTATTTAACTGGTAAAAAGTCAGCCTTATGGCATTGGCTTAACCGTCCCTAGCATGCCTGTAGCTTCTGTTGGCGAGGAGATGCAGGCTCGGTTTCAGCCTTATACAGTCTATGAAGTCAAAAAAATGACCCAGTGACACACTGTTCAGCAGATAGATAACGCCTGGTACAAAACCAAATGACAGGGTGTGCAAAAAATCACAATGACACGTGCGAACTGCAAATGTGAGCACTTCACCTTGCTCTTATGCTGATATACCAATGATTTAACATAATATACATTA
>NZ_DEYI01000017.1:0-209 GCF_002364475.1 Idiomarina sp. UBA3162 | reverse complement strand
AACATAATATACATTATACGCAATGCTAATTTAGGATGGATTTAACCCTAATATTTAAGACTTAAAAAAAGCGTATGTTTAGGCAGAAAAAAGAAATGGATTAGCGACGTCCACCAGAGAAACTGGTTAGCGAATATAGAAAACCCCCGCAGGTTCGGCAAAACCTCGGGGGCACGGTCACCTAGAAACCTTTGTGTAGAACTCGCAGG
>NZ_DEYI01000050.1:2021-6945 GCF_002364475.1 Idiomarina sp. UBA3162 | reverse complement strand
TCATCTGTGCGTTGGTTGTTTAAATAATAGGTCACCAGTGATTCGGGGATCTCAACGTTAAAGCGTTGTTGTGGCTTATATAATCGCAATGCTCGGTATAAATATTCGAGCATGGTTTGACTATCTTCTTTGGCGTAATAAGTCGCTAATGCAAATTGTAATTCCGATGTTTGCATGATGGGTTGCCCCTCGAGCGCGAGTAAGCGGTCAAGGGCATCATTATTACCTCGATTGGCCCAGTGCCAGTACATCAAAAGCGGGTGTTCGCTGCTTTTGGTCTGCTGAGCGAGTTTCTCGATGTTGCTCAAGCTTTTGATGTACGCCTCGATGCGATGAGACTGCTTGGCTTTGAGCTTTCTATGCTCAATTGATGAAGCTAATTCGATACATTGGGAGTATGACTGTAAGTCTTTTAGCAAATAATATTGATGCGTAGGTGTTTCATCTGTTTTGTTGGCATAGCGCGTTAGAATCAGCTGTCGACGCTCCGCGTTACACCAATTGTCTTGGTTTAAGTCAGAACAGATATCGGGGTAGCTCTCACATGCCTCTCGCACAGTAATCGGTCGTTCCTCACAGCCAGAAAGTGTGACAACAATGGCAGCAATGGCTGCGCTCAATCCGATACTACGTGCATATGTCATTGATATTTTCCGCCGTTTCAACGATTAACTAACAAGTTCGCCAGCATAGGTTGGCTTATGAGTGCGCTTTTAAGTACAATACGCATCGAGATTTTTGAGCATATCATACCATGAGGACTTAGCTAATGAATGCTAACCAGCAGGACCCGACACTCTCAAGTTGGCAGGAGCGCCAAGAGTACGCAGAACTCATGCAACCATTAATCGGTAAATTATACCGTAATTTTGGTGTGGAGATTCTAGTTTATGGTCGTTCACTATTAAACGTCTCGACAATTAATATCATTAAAGCGCATCGTTTGATCCGTCGTTATGAAGGTCAAAAAGTGCGTTTACGCGAGAGCTTTCCGTTCCTAGAAGCCATGGCGAAAATGCAGATGGCTCCAGCACGCGTAGATTTAGGCAAACTTGCCTATGGTTATCACCACGGTGGTAAAGCAGACGGTTTGTCGATTGAAGATTACCTACGTCGTGAGCTAGCTGACGTGGTTGACGTCGATGACAGCATCGAGCCACGAGATGTTGTGCTATATGGCTTTGGTCGTATCGGTCGTTTACTGGCACGGTTATTAATTGAAAAGAACGGTGCAAACAACAAGATGCGCTTGCGAGCGATTGTTGTTCGTGGTGGACGCGAAGGCGACTTAGAGAAGCGTGCGAGCTTGCTTCGTCGTGACTCGATTCATGGCCAGTTCAATGGTTCAATTACGATTGATAAAGAAACCAATAGCATCAAGGCTAACGGCACTTCTATCAAAGTGATTTATTCAGATGGTCCCGACCAAGTTGACTATACTCAGTATGGTATCGACAACGCGATTGTTATCGATAATACCGGTATCTGGAAAGATGAAGCCGGTTTAGGCTTGCACCTGAAATCGAAAGGCGTTGCAAAAGTACTACTTACTGCGCCTGCCAAAGGTGACATCAAAAATATCGTATTTGGTGTGAACGACAGCGATATTTTGGAAGATGACCGCATTCTCTCGGCAGCGAGCTGTACTACCAATGCGATTACGCCTGTACTCAAAGCAGTTAACGACGAGTACGGTATTCACAATGGTCACGTAGAGACTGTTCATTCGTATACGAACGACCAAAACTTGATTGATAACTATCACAAAGCTGAACGTCGTGGTCGTTCTGCACCATTAAACATGGTTATCACCTCAACCGGCGCTGCCAAAGCGGTTGCAAAAGCTTTACCTGAACTTAAAGGTAAGTTAACCGGTAACGCGATTCGTGTACCTACGCCTAACGTTTCAATGGCAATTATGAACCTGAACCTTGGCAAAGCCACTGATCGTGAGACGCTTAATGAGTATCTTCGTAAGACTGCGTTGCACTCGTCATTGGAAAGCCAAATTGACTACACGGCTTCAACGGAAATTGTATCAAGCGACTTGGTCGGTAGCCGTTATGCAGGTATCGTTGATTCGCAAGCGACGATTGTTGAAGATGACCGCGCTGTTTTGTACGTGTGGTATGACAACGAGTTCGGCTACAGCTGTCAGGTTGTACGTGTTGCCGAGCATATGGCAGGTCTTAAAGTACCTAACTTGCCTCGCTAAACACATAAAAATAGAAAAAAGCGCCCGTGGTGGCGCTTTTTTCGTATACTGCTAAGCATTCGTTCTTAAAAATTATAAAGGAAACGCATGATACGTATAAATACGGCGTTTGATAGCGGCAATATTGACGTTATCGAAGCAAATTCAAGTGACAACATCCGTCTGACAATCCGGAAAGATCATCAGTCCGATTTTTATCAGTGGTTTCATTACAAGTTGTTTGCCGAAGTAGGCGAGGAACATGTGATGATCATTGAGAATGCAGGTAAATCAGCTTACCCCGATGGCTGGAAGGACTATCAAGCCTTGGCGTCTTACGATCGGGACACCTGGTTCCGCGTACCTACCGAATATAACGGTGAGAAGCTGACGATTCGGCATACACCAGAACAAGAGTCAGTTTATTACGCTTATTTTGTGCCTTATTCATATGAGCGCCACTTAGATCTCATCCAGCAAGCGCAACAATCGGTTGATTGCTATCACGAATTACTCGGCGAGACTATCGACGGCCGTGAGCTGAACCTGTTGATTATCGGTGAGCCGAGCGAAGAGAAAAACACCATCTGGGTCACCGCACGTCAGCATCCAGGTGAGTCGATGGCTGAGTGGTTGATGGAAGGGCTATTGGGCCGTTTGCTTGACGACGAAGATGGCGTTGCGCGTAAGCTGCTCGATGAGAATGTGTTCTATGTCGTGCCTAATATGAACCCAGACGGTAGTGTTCGCGGCCATTTGCGTACTAACGCAGTAGGAACTAACCTAAATCGAGAGTGGGCTGAACCTTCGCTAGAGAAAAGCCCAGAAGTTTTTTATGTGCTCAAGCGCATGCAAGAAACCGGCGTTGATATGTTTTTAGATGTGCATGGTGATGAGGCACTGCCTTATAACTTTGTCGCTGGCTGTGAGGGTATTCCTTCGTATGATGAGCGCCATAAGCATCTGGAAGAAACGTTTAAAAATGCCTTGCTCGCAGCAACGCCTGAGTTTCAAGATGAGTTCGGTTACGAAAAAGATGAGCCTGGCAAAGCCAATATGACTGTTGCGTGCTCAGCTGTCGGCGAACGTTTTAAATGTCTATCTTATACACTAGAAATGCCATTTAAAGACAATGCTGATTTGCCTGATGAGGATTTCGGCTGGTCTTCAACTCGTTGTCAACGTTTAGGCGAGGATGTGCTAACTGCTATATTGGCAGTATCGCCAATCCTGCGTAAGGTTTAACGTACGCGGTAAAAATAACAATAAATAAAGGGGATACACCTTGGAAACGCTGAATAATATTTTGTTATGGATTGATGGGTTTTTAGGCTCTGCAGCCTATTTCCCATTTCTTTTGTTGGGTGTGGGTTTATTCTTCACGCTCTATTTGGGCTTTCCTCAAGTACGCTATTTCCGTCACGCGTGGCGCGTATTAAGTGGTAAGTTTGATAAAAAGGACTCACAAGGCGATACCAGTCACTTCCAAGCGCTCTCGACAGCGCTTTCTGGTACCGTGGGTACGGGTAACATTGGTGGTGTGGCACTGGCTATCTTCTTAGGTGGTCCAGCCGCTATTTTTTGGATGTGGATGACTGCATTCATGGGTATGACCACCAAGTTTGTTGAGGTCACGTTATCGCACAAGTACCGCGTTAAAACAGAAGATGGCACCATGGCCGGTGGACCAATGTACTACATGGACCGTCGTTTGAACATGAAGTGGCTCGCGGTCATCTTTGCTATCGCAACCATTATCAGTTCCTTCGGCACCGGTAACATGCCACAAATCAATAATATCGCTCAATCGATGGAACAAACCTTTGAAATCGATCCGGTCATCACAGGTGCCGTACTCTCGATTTTATTGGCGATGGTTATTATCGGTGGTATTAAGCGTATCGCGGCGGTGACCTCGAAGATTGTACCGATCATGGGTATTTTGTACGTGATTGGTTCATTAAGCGTTATCGCGTTTAACTTTGACAATATCGGCGAATCGTTCATCTCGATTTTCCGCGATGCTTTTACGGGCTCTGCGGCAGCGGGTGGTTTCTTGGGCGCAAGCTTCGCATATGCGTTCAACCGAGGCGTTAACCGCGGCTTGTTCTCGAACGAAGCTGGTCAAGGCTCTGCTCCGATTGCGCACGCGTCAGCTCGTGCCAAAGATCCTGTGTCTGAGGGTCTGGTATCTATTTTAGAGCCATTCTTGGATACCATTTTGATCTGTACACTGACTGGTCTGGTTATCCTATCGTCGGGTGTATGGACGCAAAAGTTCGAGAACAATTTTGCGCGCAGCGACCTCGACTTTATTGCAGGTCATTACGATGACACGGTAACGGCTGACCGCGAGAAGCTATACGCTTACTTGAACCAAACTGATGACAAC
Source organism: Idiomarina sp. UBA3162 (assembly GCF_002364475.1). Classification (NCBI taxonomy): domain Bacteria; kingdom Pseudomonadati; phylum Pseudomonadota; class Gammaproteobacteria; order Alteromonadales; family Idiomarinaceae; genus Idiomarina; species Idiomarina sp. UBA3162. The sequence continues at coordinate 2,359 of NZ_DEYI01000050.1, read as the reverse complement.
GAGATCGAACGTTACAACGGTATTGTTCGTGTCGAAGATGGTGTTGCTCAGACCAATGAGCAGTTTACCATCCTTCATGCACGTTCAGTTGCTGAAGACGTGCGCTTTGTTGTCGCGGGTGAAGACGCCTATACCGGCACTGTCAAAGTTGAAAACGGCAATCTTATCAAGGACGATATTGAAGTTGTTGGTAAGTCATTGGTGCACTCTGCGGCATTAACATCGCTTGCCTTTGCCAACGGTTATTTTGGTGACTTCGGTCAATATATTATTCCAGTCACCTTGTTATTGTTCGCGTTTTCGACCGCTATTGCGTGGTCTTACTACGGCGACCGTGC
>NZ_DEYI01000050.1:896-1709 GCF_002364475.1 Idiomarina sp. UBA3162 | reverse complement strand
GTGGTCTTACTACGGCGACCGTGCGGTTGTTTATTTGTTCGGACAAAAAGGCGTCATGCCTTACCGCATTCTTTACGTGGCAGGCTTCTTCTGGGCGTCTTTTGCCGACACCACCTTAATTTGGACGGCATCGGCCGTCGCCATCGTGTTAATGACATTACCGAACTTGATTGGTATGTTGTTATTACACAAGGAAATGAAGAGTACGGTTAAGTCGTACTGGCAAGACTTTAATAAAGAACAAAAACGTAAATAGGTATAACGTTTATGTTAAAAAGCGGGGCTTTTGCCTCGCTTTTTTTATTTAAACTTCATTTATTCGGGCTGTCCCTTGAATTTGGTGACAAAAGCCTTATATTGCTTGGTATATATCAGTAAAGGTGTTTGATATGGCATTAGTCAATTGCCCGTCGTGCGGCAAGCGTGTGTCTTCAAAAGCAAAAGATTGCCCTCATTGTCAGTTTGTATTCGCGGGTAATTCAAAAGAAGATATCGAGCGTGAAGCGGCTCGACTGCGTCAAGAAAAGTCGGATAAACTGGTTTCTCAGTCGATGTTAGCGCTATTGCTTTCAATCGCTGCCTTTGTCTATCTATTCTTTCAACAACCCCTCGCTAATAGTTGGCAGCGAAGCACTGCGCTATTAGTTATTGGTATTGGGCTCGTGTGGTTTGTGATAAATCGAGTACGCCTTATTATGCTGAAGAGAAAGCGGTAGAGTACAGCATGCAATTTGAAGACCTCATTAATAGTATGAGCCAAGACACCTATGAACGCTTGGTAAGCGCTGTCGAAACAGGCCGCTGGCCTGACGG
>NZ_DEYI01000050.1:0-534 GCF_002364475.1 Idiomarina sp. UBA3162 | reverse complement strand
TTGGAGAACTCACTACAGTTAGTGATGGCGTATCAAGCGAGGTTTCTTGATAGCGATCAGCATTACACAGTGGGTAAAGACGGGCGTATCGTCACCAAATCAAAGAGTGAACTAAAACGCCAATTTTCAGAGCAGGGTGGTGCAGACACCATCGCTCGCTTTGATCTTAAAGATGACGCGGAATAAGAGGTCGTATGCAAGCAGTATCAGTGCGTGATGATATCGTGACTCAATGCGAAGCCATCACAACCGGAGAATCCGATTTAATTGCTAATTTAGCGAATATTTCAGCACTCATTTTTGATCAGTTTGAAGATATTAACTGGGCTGGGTTTTACCTCACTCGAGGTGAGCGCGAGCTCGTGCTAGGGCCGTTTCAAGGCAAGGTTGCTTGTGTGCGGATTCCCTTTGGTCAAGGTGTCTGTGGTGTAGCAGCTGACTCGCAAACCTTGCAACACGTACACGATGTGCATGAGTTCAGCGGTCATATCGCCTGTGATGCCGCTTCAAACGCTGAGGTTGTAGCCCCTATTA
>NZ_DEYI01000102.1:0-14376 GCF_002364475.1 Idiomarina sp. UBA3162 | reverse complement strand
CTACATATTCAGAAGCATAATGTAACGTGCGCCTTTGGCGCACGGGCGGTATCTGATGTCGCGCCAAAGGCGCGACCTACTTCTTCTCCATTTCTTGGATCTTCTTCCACAATTCATCTGCTTGCTGGCTAATATGCGAACTATCTCGGATATTGCCATTACGCTGCATTTCCATTGCCTTTTGCTGTAACTGCTGCAGCTCTTTGCGCATTTTTTTAGTTGGATTTGATTTAAATAGACCGAACATCGCACACCTCGAATTAGGAATCTCACCTTATTACGTATGTCGATCATAAAAAGTTCGACGTGCGAGCATATAGCCAACACAGGCGCACGGGGCCACCCCCATCGTCGCGCACAATGCGCGACCTACAACACCGACGTAACGTGCGCCTTTGGCGCACGGGGACAACCCAACGTCGCGCCATAGGCGCGACCTACTGTATGGTGAACACGACATATACGGTGGCGGATGCGGTCATTTCGCCTATTTCAAAAAGCCCGCTTTGCGGGGGCGGAGCACGAAACCTTACCGATACACCAGCGAGTTCGCTAGAAGACTGACCGTAAATTTCTTGCGAGGGTATCAAATCGTAAACACTTTCATCACGTGTTTTAAATTCTGAGATTGAATACACATCTTTTATCTTCTTACCATTTAGCTCAGCAAGTTGTTCGGCTTTTTGACGCGCGTTTTTTAATGCCTCAAACAGCACTTGTTTCTTAATCTCTCGCGGATTTTCAACCTTAACTTCAGCATCTAATGTCTCTGACACGCCCGCATCAACCAGCGATTGATTGAGTTCGTTATATAAGGAAAGATCACGTAACGTAATATCGATACTGCGCACAACGCGCGTGCCTAAATTAATTTCCTCGCCGTTCTTATACTCATTATGCGGCGCAATTCTAAGTGGCGTCGCTCGAATATCTTCTTGAGCTATTCCCATTTTTTTGACTACTTCAAACAGCTCAACTGACCGCCGATCAACTTCACTTTTGGCGACGGAGGCGTCCTTGTCGGTATGCCTCAAGTACGCGCTAATGACGATTATTTCCGGCTTAACACGTTGTTCAGCATACCCTTCAACATAGATATGAGGAGCATTTGGAATTACATCACTCCATGCTGAACAACTCACCAAGAACAAAAAAAATAAATATTTTTTCAATCTATACACCCCATTTATTTTTAATAGCCGCACAAAGTTGCTAAGTTAAAAATCATGTTTGTTATATAAGTGACTCAATATAATGATTAATCAATTCAAACTTCATATTTTTATTATCTGTTTACTATTAACCAATTTAGTAGCTTGCACAACAACTAAAGAAAATAATGTAGCAACCTATTGTTATTCAACTGAACAAGCAGCCGTCGCAGCAGGTTCAAAAGTAATAAACGATATGCTTCGCGAATATCGGCTGAGAACAGATGGCCGTCCAGGCTTCGGTGTAAGCTATAACACCAAAGACAACGAATGTGGCAGCGACTTAGGCGCGGTAGTTATGAAGCCTCCACACGAAACGAACGATGAAAAAGGCGCCGAAATCATCGCCATCTCTCGTGATATTTTCACAAAACACATGGAAACAACCGATTACCAATATAAAATTTAGCCGTAGCGTGCGCCTTTGGCGCACGGGGCAAACGCAATGTCGCGCACAATGCGCGACGTACGGGATGGCGGTGGTATCCAAAAAGCGGAACAACACAAACATGTACGACATCAAAATACGAAGCTATAAACCGACCGATGCGGCAACATTGCGAGATATATTTTTCGACACCGTGAGAAACATCAACATCAAAGACTACTCGCAAGCACAAGTCGAAGCCTGGGCACCAAGCGATTACGATTCGAATGAGTGGGCACGTAAGATGAATAAAATCGCGCCATACGTTGCAGAATTAAACGCCGATATCGCAGGTTACGCAGATCTTCAGCAAGACGGTCTTATCGACCACTTTTTCTGTCACTACAAATATCAGCGAAAGGGCGTAGGCGGCGTGCTCATGCAGCATATAATAGGTGACGCGAAAACCCGTGGGATCAGTAAGCTTTACTCACATGTCAGCATCACCGCACGCCCCTTTTTCGAGCATTTCGATTTTATCGTAAGCACATCACAACACGTCAAAGTGCGCGGCGAAGAGCTACAAAACTTCATCATGGTAAAGCCGGTTTAATAGCAATGTCGCGCCAAAGGCGCGACCTACGGAATGGCGGTGATATCAACCACCGACGTAACGTGCGCCTTGGGCGCACGGGCCAAACCCATCGTCGCGCACAATGCGCGACCTACGTACAGGATTTTAAAATACTGTGATGTGGTTTTTGGTCTTAAATAGCCGGCATGAAAAATGTTCGTCGCTATTTCGAAGACGGTTACTATTTTTTTATTACCGTCGCTACTCAAGGTCGCAAGCCTCACCTAACGCGCCAGCCGGTTATTCAGGCGCTGCGCAATGCTGTGCGAACAACCATGGTATCGCACCCTTTTGATATCCAGGCGTGGGTTGTATTGCCCGATCATATGCATTTATTAATTGGCGTTGCCGACCAAAAAGTCGATCTACGGATTAGAAAGATCAAAGCGCTTACCACACGCGCCCTACCCGAGTTTTCCTATAAAAACTCACAACCTAATTTTTCAAAACGCCGCCGACGGCAAGGCAGTCTTTGGCACAATCGATTCTATGATCGCATCATTCGTAATGAACAAGAGCTCTACATGTATACACTGTATTGCTGCTTTAACCCGGTCAAACACGGCTACGTTAATAATGCATTGGAATGGCCGTACTCCACCCTCAATGGTTATATAAAACAAGGTCGTTACCCAGAATCATGGCGACACATCACCGAAGCATGGGTGGACGACAATTTCGCCGATTACGACATGTGGTAGCGTGCGCCTTGCGCGCACGGGCGGCATCTGAGGTCGCGCCACAGGCGCGACCTACTTCACTGATTCGATGAAATCGATATTACCCGTAACAACGCCAACACCCTGTTTAATGATATTTGCCTGTTCTGGCGGAACAATGTCGTGCTTATTCCATAAGTAAATCTGTGTGTTATGTTGGGCCAGTCGAGCTGCAAGCCGATCGGGGTACCCCCAAATAAACTTGGCCATGTCAGGAGGCACCAATACAACCGTATTTTTACATGAATCAGGGATAACGCCAGCCCATCCAACCAGCAAGTAATCTGTGCCACAGTTTTTCACTGTATTCACTGAAAATGTTTGCAGCGACGGAGTCTCGTTAGCAAACCACTCATTGCCCTTGGCAGACGTAATGACAACTGTTTTATTATTTTTTTCGCTTATAAAACGACTTAACGTTAGAAACGCATCCTCGTTATTAGTCTTTAGATTCAACCAAAACGTTTGGTTAGGAAACCGTTCATAAAACGCATCAAGCCGATCGATACGAAAACCTTTTCCACGAAAGGGAAATGTTCGACCATAGTCCGCCGTATAGCCGTAACCCGCATCAATAGATTGTAATTGATCAACGTTTAAATCACTTACAAGACGATTCCCGTTCGTTGCACAACTAAGATTCCAATCGTGAAATACAACCAATTCATTATCATTTATCAGGTGAACGTTTAAATGAATAATATCCGCGCCAGCAGCAACCGATGCCGAGGCCGCTTGTAGGGTATTTTCCACCGTTGTCAGACCCACTTCCGACAGCGATTTTGCTGTGCACGACGTATCACTTAATTTTTCGTAATCAACCTGACTACCGCCGCCACGATATGCAACCACCTGACCGTCGCCGTTTACTTGGGGCGCTAAAAAATAGGCGTTACCAATACCTAACAACACAAGCACAACGAGACTTAATAAAATTATTTTTAGTTTCAAACTATTATTTCCATTTGTTATTAGAATTTTTTAATAGTTTGTGATAATTGCAAATCCTAACCATTCAATCAATAGAGATCTGATGTCGCGCACAATGCGCGACCTACGGACGAAATAAAAACTTTTGTTTAAATACGAATCGTTTTCATTTATGATCCACTCGCGAATACACATTCAGGAGTGGACAGGGATATGACGATTCAAAAAACAGTATTGGCATCAAGCATTCTGATTGCATTAGCAAGCAACTATGCTGTAGCTGAAGAGCAACAAACAAAAAAAGAAAAAGAAGACATGATGGAGACGATTGAGGTGAGCTCACGCGGGCTGATTTCATACGTCAGTGCGACCGGCTCCAAGTCCGATACACCTATCATCGAAACTCCCCTCTCAGTTTCCGTATTGACGGAGGCGCGTATTGAAGACTTAGGCGCTGTCACCGTTCAGGACGCTATTGGTTATGTAGCAGGACTTTACAATGGCCCATACGGCGTTGATACACGAGGCGACTGGGCACAAATACGGGGTGTCTCGCCAGTACAATACTTAGATGGCTTAAAATCACTCTTTGGCTACTACAACAACGTCCGCATTAATCCTTATTCACTCAGCCAGATTGAAATTTTAAAAGGCCCGAGCTCTGTACTCTACGGTCAGGGCTCAACCGGTGGTATTATCAACCTGGTCAGTAAACGTCCCCAAGCCGAGACTCAAGGCGAGCTCTGGGGTCAACTCGGTAATTACTCTCGCAAGCAAGTCGCTGGAGACATTACAGGCGCACTTAATTCCGATGCCTCACTCACAGGCCGTTTAGTTGGACTTTATCGTGACAGCGACACACAAACCGATTATGTTCCGGATAATAGCCTCGTATTGAATCCATCGCTGACTTGGCACGCATCAGACGAGACTAAAGTCACTTTAATTGCCAATATTCAACGTAATGAATCAGGCTCAAGCACGCAGTTCTTCCCTTGGCAAGGCACCCTGTTTCCCAATGAGTTTGGTCAAATTGATAGCTCAACCTTTGTTTCAGAGCCGGGTTTCGACAAATACGACACCGAACAAGACGCATTGACTGCAATCATCGAACATGACATCAACTTGAACTGGCATATTCGATTAGCCAGTCGTTACAGCGAGAGCAACGCCGAATACAACACAATGTACGGCTGGCCCCCTAAATTTGCAGAAGATAACCGTACTGTCGACCGAGTCTCGTACCTCTCACGAGCCAATGCGCGTGCCTGGACATCGGATCTTCAACTTCACGGCTCCATCACAACGGGCTTCATCGAGCACGATTTAGTGTTTGGTCTCGATTTCCAAGATGCCTACACCGATAACGACTACGCTTACGGTGCTAATAACACGCTTGACGTGTACGACCCGGTCTACGGTGAAGCCACGGGCTTACCCACCGAGGCGGATATCACTGATTTTGCGTCAACTAAGAATTACCAACTTGGCTTATACGTACAAGACAACATGCGCATTGACGACAAATGGCTCGTTTCAGCCGCGTTACGTCGTGATCGCGCAACCACCAATCCCGAAAACAGCGCCGCCAATGAGCAATATGCTACGACGGGTCGTTTAGGATTAATGTACCTGTTTGACGGTGGTATTTCGCCGTACGTAAGCTACAGCGAATCCTTTCAACCAGTGTTCGGTCGCGATGCGTATAACAACCCATTCGTACCTATCGAAGGTAAGCAATGGGAGGCGGGAGTGAAATACCAGCCGCAAGGCACGGAGCATTTAATTACCGCATCGGTCTATCGTATCAAGCAAGAAAACCTACAGGTACAAGTCAACGATCCCGAGGCACCTAATCCAAGTGGTCAAGTGCAAATGGGCGAAGTCGAGATTGAAGGTGTCGAGCTCGAAGCGCAGTTAGCGTGGGACTTTATGGATGTTTATGCGAGCTACGCTTATAACGATGCCGCCGATATTCTGACAGCCACGCCCGATCATCAGGCATCTGTTTGGGCAACATACCGCCCAGATAGCTGGGGTGGCTTTAAAATCGGCGCAGGCGCACGGTATGTGGGACATACCTCCGGTGGCTATGGCGTTTACAACGGCAACAACGTGTTACTCGAGACCCCAACTTACACGCTTGTTGATGCCATGATCGGCTACGACTGGGACCAATATTCGGTCAGTGTCGACATCGATAACCTGACCGACAAAACGGTGCTTACGTCATGCTTAAGTCGCGGCGACTGTTTCTACGGTCAACAACGTACCATCATGGCCAATTTCCGGTATAAATTTTAACGATCGCGCGGTACCGTGCGCATTTTGCGCACGGGCAAATCCATTGTCGCGCCCAAGGCGCGACCTACGAACAACCGTTTTTAAGCGCTAGTTCGTTGAGGTCAATATCGTCCAAAAACAATAAAAACTCATTGGTTTGATCGATTTTTAAATACACGTCTAATTCAGAGTCATGCCAAGTAAATTCGTCGCTTTGGCATGCCGAGACCAATCTAACGTTAATGCTTCCCGCGCCACCTTCCTCGTGCTGGCGGCGATACTCACGGATCGTTTCCTGCCCAGCGCTCATGGTTTTCGCGTCAGCTTCAGATAAACGCATTACGGTAAACTGTTCGTCGTTCTCAAGCTCGTCTTTCAGCTCCGCGGCTAACGCGTAATCGGAATCAACTATAACCGGAAAGGTATGATTAAAGCTGCTCTCAGGTTCCCCTGTTCTAAAACTAAAATCTAGCACTACATCACCGTCATTGACACTGACTCCATTCGGAGATTTCACAGCCACGACAATCTGGTTCGGGTCCGCCTCTAAAGGGTTCATATCCATCAATTTGACCATGGTCGTTAGCGGAATACTGCCGCACGCAGATACAAGTGCTATCAAGCTCACAGCCAAAAGCATTTTTAATTTATTCACAGTGCATCCTAAATTATCAAATAACAATGTTAACTAAATGTATTCGGGAAAATTCTGACTGTGAGTCTGTAAAAAAGTTTCAAGCAGTAGCGTGCGCATTTTGCGCACGGGCGGTATCGACCGTCGCGCCCAAGGCGCGACCTACCGGGGTAATCGGTCGAACACGGGGGGGTCGATGTTGGGGTTATCCCATTGCGCGCGGCTGGATGAAAAAATATGTGCGGTCGGCGATATGTCGAGATCTGTGTCTAGGCTACCGGCTGGGACCACGAGCAAACCAGTGATTTGTGTGTTCGGTACGGCCGAGCCACAATGCTTACAAAAGCTTTTATGATGCCGCGTGCCGGTTAATGTGAAAGAGGTGACTGCGTCGGCGCCAGAATGCCAAACTAACTGAGCCGATTGAGAGAACAAATTAGCCGCGTGGGCAGAGCCGCTATCCTTTTGACAATGCTGGCAATGGCACAAATAAAAGCTATCAAACCGCCCCTGCACCTCAAACGTCACAGCACCACATAGACAAGAACCTTGATGTTTATCCATTTATATCTCCCACATCGACGTAACGTGCGCATTGTGCGCACGGACAGATCCATTGTCGCGCAGAATGCGCGACCTACCGCAACGCCGTAGCGTGCGCATTTTGCGCACGGGCAAATCCAACGTCGCGCACGATGCGCGACCTACCGCAAGCTTCAAAACGCCGGTTTGTTTTTTAATACCAGAACAATTACCGTAATAAAAACAACTATAAAAAATAAGGACTTTTTCAGTGTCTTTTTTTAAAGAATCGTATCTTCTTTTGTTCGCTATTCTGGCATCAATAGTGTGCTTGATAAATATTGTGGATATTACACTTTTCTTATTTTGGTCAAACACCGATTTCGACTGGGTTTATTTAGGTAAGAAACTAGTTTTCGCCCTCGTCACAGGTTATGCCGCATGGCAGCTTTTGGTCATACGTAGCAAGCAAAAGAGGTAGCGTGCGCCTCTGGCGCACGGGCAGATCCATTGTCGCACAGGATGCGCGACTTACCGCACGGGCGATATCCCACGTCGCGCCAAAGGCGCGACCTACCGTACCGACGTAACGTGCGCATTGTGCGCACGCACAGATCCATTGTCGCGCAGGATGCGCGACTTACCGCACGATGCGCCGCCTATTGGCAGTTTGTAAACTTGCTCGACGCCCTCAGGGGTGTCACTCGAACTGAGCACCACAGTGTTGTCGACGACCGTCAGGTCAAAGTTTTTGAGCCACTCCACCGATCCTATTGGCTCTAATTTGTAGCGGTTCAGTGCTAATGGGCACTTCAAATAAACATGTAACTCGCCGCCCAATGCGCCAGAGTCAGCGTTGTGAACGTAAAATGTTTGATCACCTATCGTTTTTTCGTAATGAAAAAAATCATTCGAGGGTGATATTAAAAATGACACCAGCCCCCAAAATAAAACCGCTAATTGCAACGCTGCGAGTACATAAAACGTACTAAAGAAGGCGACTTTAAAAGCGCTACGGTTAAACACATCAGCAATAGCTCGCTGTTGATAAAACAACAAATAGGCAGCCGTAGCAACGCTCACAATTTTAAGAACGAGAATAATATTCCCAAGATTAGCCATCACCAACGGTGATTCGAAATTTAATCCCCAAAGCGTTGCTGGACTCAGGCTCTCTAAAAGGGGAATAACAACACATAAGACAACAATAATTATGTAGCGATTATTTTTTAACACAACAGCTCCCTTCCCATCACAGCATCGCATGTCGCGCAAAATGCACGACCTACCACATCGACCTACCGCACCGCCGTAACGGGCGCATCTTGCGCACGATGATTGAGGCCACCTTAGCACAAAAGCTAAACATATTAACCCATTGTAAATTAAACGTTAATTCGTTATAAATAGAGGGTTCACTCAAGCACTGATGCTAATTTTAGGTGCCAAAATAACTACAAAAGGAACTGACGATGAAAAATATATTCGTATTCAACTCGATGCTAACGCCCAAAATCATCACTTTTGTCTACTGGCTTATGCTCTTAGGCTGTTTGATTTCCGGTATAGGTTCAATGTTCACCCAATATGGCGGTGGCTTTTTCGCCGGATTAGGTATCATTATTTTCGGTGCTATTGGCGCGAGGATCTGGTGCGAATTGCTTATCGTGTTATTTAAAATCCACGAAAACCTTCAAAAAATGGCTAATAAATCAGAATAAGTAGCATGCGCATGGTGCGCACGGGCAAATCCAGATGTCGCGCAAAATGCGCGACCTACCCAACGCGTTAATGCGCGGAGTTCGTTTTCGAGGGGACGATCTTCGGTAAGCAAGGGATGCTCACTCACGAGGTTGTCGACATAGTCCTGCAGCGGTGGCTCAATCTCAGTATTGGGCGAAACCAAGCAGCGCAGCTTTACACCGTGAGTGGCGGCTAACAGCGACGCGGCGACAACCTGTTGCGTTAATTCCAAAACGCGACGGCAATCACGCGCAGCAATCGTCCCCATACTCACCTTATCTTGGTTATGACACTCCGTAGAACGCGAGAACACACTCGCCGACATCGTTAATTTCAGTGCCTCCGCAGTCCATGCCGAACAACCAATTTGCACCGCTTTAAATCCATGACTAATCGCCAAGTCATCCCCCTCAGCGGCGGATAAATTAGGTGGTAATCCATTATTCGACTTGGTATCCAACAAAAGTGCCATCTGCCGATCGTGCAGATCCGCTAAATTCGCCACCTGCGTCTTAAGCGTATCCATCGCCATGGCAATATGGCCGCCGTAAAAGTGCCCACCATGGTGAATACGCTGATTCTCAACATCCACAATCGGGTTATCGTTGGCGCTGTTTAACTCATTATCGATAGTCTGCTTTAAAAAGGGTAGGCAATCTCTCACTACACCAATAATATGCGGAGCACAGCGCAGAGAGTATCTATCCTGAAGTCGTGTCTGCGTCGGTTTACGAGCCTGTTCGACGCCCAAATCGTCGGCAATCCAACGTGCAACTTGCTGCTGGCCTTGATGAGGCTTAACCGCATGCAACGCCGCATCAAAATGGTACGGGTTACCTCCCACAGCAATCGTCATCAAGCTGGTAATGCGACTCGAAACAGACGTTAAGTTATCCGCACGCGCGAACGTTAAACACGCTAATGCGGTCATCACCGCCGTGCCATTCATCAGCGCAAGCGCCTCTTTCGGACGTAACTGATAAGTTTCCAGTCCCAGCGCATCAAAGGCTTTTGCACTGTTCATGATCTCGCCGTTAAACACCACATCACGCTCACCAATCAAGGCACCCGCAATATAAGACAATGGCGTGAGGTCGCCACTCGCACCCACACTGCCCTCTTCGGGAATCATCGGTAACACGTTCTCGTTGAGCATCAGCGTGAGTCGCTCAAGCAACGCATAGCTCACCCCCGAGTAGCCACGGCATAACGAACAGAGCCGAACGGCAAGTATCGCGCGGGTTTCTTCAGCCGAAAAATGGGCGCCCAAACCACAGCCATGAAAACGTGTTAAATTAATCGGTAGCTGATTAACTTGATGCTCAGCCACCGAAGTCGTCACGCTATCGCCATAACCAGTTGTAATGCCATAAACCTCGCCTTCGTTACTTAAGACGCTATCAACAAGGCGTGCACCACGCTCGATACGCTCCACGAAATCAGCATCACGGGATAGTGACGCCTTCTTATTTTGCTGACTCAATTCAACAATATCAGTGAGCGATAAGTCAGAACCATCAAATACAACGCTATCCTTCATTAACTGGGTAACCTATTAAAGCAGCGTTCGGATCCCAGTCAGTCTCTTTGCCCATATCGTTAAGTGGCACATGGCTGGCAACCGTAAACGTCCGTGGAACCTCAATACGCGCAAGTTGATTCATCAGCTCTTCACGCACCTGCGCAATAATCTCGTCAACCGGCATCAGGCGGGCATCTTGGCTAGGCACCATGAGCGCCTTCAAACTGGTGCCGCCATCGTGCTCATGCAGCCTGACCCGCGCCGTTTTAACCAGCCGATGTTCAGCAATAGCAGCGGCAACCCGCTTGGGATAAACATTGTAGCCATTTACCTGAACCGCATGATCGATGCGCGCCAGCGGCCTAAAGTGACTTTCATCCAGCCAATCGACCTCATCGGGGAGCGCAACTGCAGCTTGCATTGCAATATCGGTGAGGTGCTCGGCATCTTTTTTCTGCCACCGCGGTAATAGCTTATACCAGCCACCGCGCTCCCTTCGAACGCCCAAGCCAGAAGTTTCACTGCTACCGTATACTTCAATCACCTCAGCTAACCCGTGTTGCTGCAAGCGTTGTAACACCTCGCCAGCGACGGGACCGCTTGAACACACCGCGTTAATGCCTTCAGCAAATTCAGTCTGAGCCTGCGCCAACTGTTGATACCAGCCCGGGAAGCCAACGATCAAATCGCCCGCAGACAACGCCTGACGCTGCGTCAGAGAGAATGCCTTGAGCCCTCTCATCACGGGCACGTCGAGTATCTCTGGCAATAAAACCGAAAAAATAAATCCATAAATATGGTGCGGAGGAACCGCACTAATCAGTCGGGTGACGGGTGCGTCGATATTGGCGAAGTAGTGAGCAAAATATTCAGCCTCAAGGACGAGGTTATCCCAACGCTGAACACACTTTTTTGCCTTGCCGGTCGAGCCCGACGTCGAGAATGTAATGTCTTTACTGCCCTGCGTTCGACTTGCGGTAACAACCTCGGCCCATTGCGCCAAACTGGAGACTCGCAGCAAGTAATCCTCTACTCCGCTGCTATCGAGCTGGAAGAACTCAACCACGCGGCTGGCAATCGAAATCCATTCGAACGAATCGACTTCTACCTCATTGCTCTCGCCCCGCGCACGCGAGCGCGTCGTAATCATCGTATCGGGGTGCCATTGACGCCCTTTCCAAAGCTGTTCATCCGAAGGGCGTAACGTTGCCAACTCATCGGCGATCAACGCGCCGATGATGGCAATAATTGAGTCTTGTGATAAGCACTTCATTAAAGGCGCTTAACAAAAACCCAATAGGTATCGCCAGTGAGTGCTTTTTTCATATGCACTTTCACTTTGGTCGGCTTCATTTCGTAGTCAAAGGTATACTCAAACATGGTGTTTAAATCACCGTTTTTAACACCCTCGTCAAACTTACCTTTAAATTCTTTACTGTTAGTGCAAGGTGCAACGTCAGTAAAAAAGTTCTTTCCAACAACCGCTTCAGGATCGCGACCCGTGATGTCACCTTCCGCTGCATTGTATTTAATAATCGTGCCGTTCTCGTCCAGTTGTATAGCACCAAACGCCACATCATCAAACTGGTCCTTGTTCATCGAAGCCAGCTTATTTTCGATATCATTAGATCCAAACTGTACAATTTCCATCAAACTCTCCAAATTAAACGATTGTTCAAGAGGGGTTATCCGTTTTTAACAGTTTTGGATCAGGATTAATAAAAAAATAACACAAGTTGTATAGTAGCGTGCGCCTCTGGCGCACGAAGAAATCCCTGCAAGTAACCCTATTCGGTTACTTTATCAAATGTAACTCAATAAGGTTACTACGCTGAATAACCCATGACATTCAGACTGGCGATTGTTGCACAGCGCCTTCTAAAGCCGCTGCATCAATGCCAACAGCTCGCTCAGGACTAAGTCAGGCTCATCAAACTGCACAAAATGGCCACTTTTTTCGGTCAAAACCGACTTGCCCTGCGGGAACGCATTCGCCCACGCTTGCCATAACTCACCCCACATTTTTCGACCTTGCTCGGTGAAAAACAAGTTGGGAGGGTTCTCCATTGTTCTCACCGAAGCAATCACCGTGACCGGCATATCCTTAATTTCGGGGTAGTCGGGTAACGGACGCTTACTCCAAAAGTCCAAATATTGATTCGACATACCGCCTTTCATATCGGCGAGCTTTATTTCAGCAATTTCTTGATTGCCCTTTTCTAAATCGATAGCGCGTAAAATATCCACATCATGCTCAGAAGAAGGATCGAGCATCATCAACGCTTTTATCTGCTCGGGATAAGCCGCCGCAAAGTCTCGGGCAACACTCCCGCCGTACGAGTGCGCGATAAATATAACTGGCTGTTTAACATCGAGCTCGGTCAACAGAATACTCGCATGCTCAGCATAATCGCGCGATGTGAAATGCTGTTTAATGGCAGTTGATTGGCCATTACCCACCCGCGAATAGCGAATCACTTTGGCGTGCTCCGACATTTGCTTAAACACCGGATCCCAATCCGACATACCCGCACTGCCCCCCGCCTCCAGAAGGATAACTTCACTGCCCTCTCCGGCTATCTCATACTCGAGATCGTACCCTTTAACCTTCACAAGATCGGGGCTAGCTAAAGCCGCTGCGGAAAACAAAAGACCAAAACACAAGCCAACTAACTTCATGATGCTTCCTTAAAAACGTGTTTATAATTAGGTTCTGCAGGTTAATGCCTTGGCAGACACTCAGGTTTCTACAAGAGCACGCATACAATAGTGGGAAAAAGCACTGTACCGTCAATATTCAGACACAATAATGTAAATTTGCAATATTATGGAGGTCGGTAGACGCTCCTTTTAAGTAGGCTTATGCCTATCGCTTGACTAATGAGTGTCCGTTTTAAAATGAGGCTAATACACATGAGAGGGTTGCTGGGACTACAATTTAGCAGCGAACTTTTAGTGTCATTATAGGCTTGTCATTATAATCGTAAATGTGGAGTTCACACACTTGGCTATCCCGGCCGCCTTCACCTGAGCCCGGAAGCGGTTTATAACCTCCTCCAGACCTAGTGCTGGTAGGGGTCTTATTCACTCTGTCTGCTCCAAAAATTTCTTTGAACGCAACTTCTACACACGGTGACACCTCCGATTTTCCCATCGCAGGATCGGTTAAATCCTTCCAGTAGTTGTTGCTAATATTAGTCAAGCTCTCGTTTAACGAAACGTCAACATGAGCTCCTGGCGACGGATCTAGAGTATAAGTGACTCTTGAGGGTCTGCCATTGCCCTCCACCGCTAACCCGTCTGGAAGAGGAAAGTCGAAAATGAGATTTTTCTTTGTCTGTTTATTATCCCAAATCAGAAATACATTAAATCCACGTACTTGTATGCCTAAACCTAGGTCGGTCAACTCGACTTCGTCAAAAGACGCTCCTGGTATACCGTCCCACTCAGCAAATTGCTCATTAATGAGCTCTCGTAATTTGAACCTAAATTCTGCGCCTAGTGCGGCTTTCACTGCATTATACTCTGAGCTGTCTTCAGCGCATAAAAACTCGCCTGAGTTGCTTGTTTGAGCATTGATTAATTGTGCACTGGCTGTTTGCTGTGCTCGACCATCAATCCAATCATAAAACTCTTGCGAGGTCTCGAAAGTTTCACTTATGTTATTGGCCATACTTTCTAAATGTGCGATTAAGCTATTGGTGTAATCGACTCCGTCTCGGATAGCCTCTTGGACAAATTGCGGATGGTTATATGTAGCGATTTGTAACTGCATCAGGCGCGGATGCATTCCTTGATTAGAATGACTAAT
>NZ_DEYI01000075.1:10644-11550 GCF_002364475.1 Idiomarina sp. UBA3162 | reverse complement strand
CCAAACTGCGCTACTCGCCGATTTTGACTTGTGGCGGTGACAGACAATGCTGCCTGACAACGGGGGCGAATATTACCCATAAGTTTCCCACGCGTCAAACTTTTTTTGGCAAAAACGGGTTGTTTGGCTACTTTTGCGCCAAGCTGACCATTATTCCGACAATCAGTGACATTTCCCCTTAAATAACGGTAAACTACTAAGCCATTCAAAGCTTTTTCAATTCTAATTTCATTGACAAGCAAGGGTCCCTATATGCCTGCACAGCTAATTGATGGTAAAGCAATCGCTGCAAACATCAGAGCATCCGTAAAAACGCAAATTGACGAACGCCTCAGCGCTGGTAAACGCGCACCCGGGTTAGCGGTCGTTTTGGTTGGACAAGATCCCGCATCAGAAGTTTACGTGGGCAATAAACGGCGCGCCTGCGAGCAAGTCGGTATTCGTTCCTTCGACTATGATATGCCTGCTGATACATCGCAGGCTGCACTGGAGCAACTGATTGATGAGCTCAATGCCAACTCAGACATCGACGGTATCTTGTTGCAACTTCCATTGCCGGCAGGATTAGATGCCACCCCGATTCTTGAGCGCATTCATCCGCACAAAGATGTCGATGGCTTCCATCCCTATAATGTCGGTCGTTTAGCACAGCGTATTCCTGCGTTGCGCCCATGCACGCCGAAAGGCATCATCACATTACTCGACAGTACTCAGATTGATTTACACGGACTCAATGCAGTTGTTGTGGGCGCTTCAAACATTGTTGGTCGGCCAATGAGTTTAGAACTGCTGTTAGCAGGTGCGACGACAACGGTGTGCCACCGTTTCACTAACGATCTAGAAAAACACGTACGCCGTGCGGACATTGTAGTGGTAGCGGTTGGTAAACCTGAATTTATTCCTGGC
>NZ_DEYI01000075.1:513-10333 GCF_002364475.1 Idiomarina sp. UBA3162 | reverse complement strand
TAAACCTGAATTTATTCCTGGCGAATGGATAAAGGAAGGCGCCATTGTTATCGATGTCGGCATGAACCGTCTTAACGATGGTCGATTAACCGGCGACGTTCAGTTCGAAGTCACAGCACAACGAGCAGGTTGGATTACTCCTGTACCGGGCGGTGTTGGCCCCATGACGGTCGCCTCACTGATTGAGAATACGCTTCAAGCCTGTGTTGAGTATCACGATCACGCCTAGTATTTTGTTTGAATAATTAACGATAGCCGCTGAGCATACGATGTTCAGCGGTTGCCGTTAACGGCCAAAAGCTATCGCCAGTGACTTGCTGAGCTAATTGACACCGCGCTGACGAAGGCGCCAGCGCCGCAAGTACGCGGTCTGCTAAGGGCACTTTAAGCTCAAGACACCAAGTCACCTTGATTTTCAACGTTGTAGCGGCGACAAACGCATCCTCATCATCCGCTGCACGACGACGCGCCCAATAGTGATCGACTGGAATTTCTTCAATCCATTGTTGCGCTTCACTATCGTAATAACGCTCTTTGAACTGACTGAACATCTCATCGGTAGGCTGTATCACCTCAATGTTTGCAAACTTTAAGCCGTGCAATTGCTGAGCAGCAACCGATTTTAGGATGTTTTGCCAACTCTCAATATCTTTATCTTTAGGTACCAAGCTTGCCATGGTTGCCGCGAGAATGACGCGCATAGGTTGCTTCTCGCCGTGGTTGATGGCACCTACTCGTGCGGCATATTGACTTGCGACAAACAGCGTTTGTTGCGCCCACCAAAGATAAAGCAGCTGTGCCAGCAATAAACCAAACAGCAACATTAACGGCAGTACCATGACCGCTTCGACTAAACTTTGGCCTTGCTGTTGTGGTGTTTTACGGCATTCCGATAACACGAATGGTAACTTCATCGCCCTGCTGCTCAAATGGTAAATGCTGACCGAGCATCAATTTCGGTTGTACACCCTTAAGTCGAGTACGCATCAGTAATTGCTCTGTATAAAAAGGATCGGGTACAAAGCGCCACGCCGTTGCGAACGGCCAGACTGGAATCACGTAACGCCCTTGTCTTGCCAATTGTGCTTCGGTCAACGCAAACTGACCGAAGCGTCGATAATGGTCCCGCTGCGCCTGAATCAACATGATTAACTGTTGTTGCCACTGTAAACGGGTTTCGAGGTTTTCCTGCCAACGCCAAAAGGTGAGCGATACCTGCCATAAACCAGCAAGTATCGCCGTAGCAAGTACCACCTCCCAAAGACTGAACCCTTGATGCCGCATTAGCCTTGGAAGGTAACTGTAAAGGTTCCGGTCGAAAAGCTAGATGAGTAGGCTTGGTCCTGATAATCTCGAGCCAATCGGTTGCCCTCTTCTTGAGAGGTAATGCCATCAAAGTTTATTGTGTATCGATTCAGATCCCCTACATCGACTGCAATCGTAATATCCCCACCCCAAGGGTTCTTACCTACGCCATCCGACCAATCCGCCGGGACCGCACCAATATTGCTCAGCTCCGTCATACTGATACCGGTAAACTCACCACTGGCGGGTTTCCACATCTGGGCACCCGCTTGTAACGTGGTAATTACATTCTTTGCCTCTGACACTCGCGCATTACCGACAGCCCAGTCTCGCAGCACCAACGTTCCCAATGACGCAATAGCAATAATGCTGAGCACCGCCAAAACCTCAATAAAAGTGAACCCGTTAACTTTCGTTCGCATCTTCATCGCTCCTTGCAAAGATTAAATCGACGTCATCACGCGCATCAGGGTGTTGCCAATCGCACTCAATAGAAATAACAACAAGCCCGTAATCAGTAGATAGCACAGCGCAATCCATAGACGTTGCTGATACGCGACGCTACGCTGAATATCAACGTAACTTCGTTGCGCTACTTTAATGAGCGCCTCCCGTTGACCACTGAACTGTTGCCGATGACTTATCCGAAATAATTGCCGTGGTAGCAATAACCCGGTATCGAGCACCATCGCCAGACTCACCCGTCCCTGCGCCAGACGCTGTTGCATCCGCTGTAAGTGCCAACGCGCATAGGGTGACGCCACACGAATCAGCACAGCAAAAATAGTATCGAGTGCAACGCGGTGATGCATGAGAAGTGCTACCAAACGCGTCAGCCACAACGCATTAAGCGCACGGAATTGAGAAAACAACCCGTAGCGCTCCAATTGTGTGCGGTGAATGCCTACCCAATTGCGCGCTAACCAACGCCAACAAATCCCCGCACCTGCGAGGCACATAATCATCCACCACCACCCATCAGCAACAAGCCGACCGAACGTGATCACCCCATCTGTAACTGGGTCGTTATCCTTTGAAGCGGCATAACTGAGTAGCTTGGGTAAATAGCTCGTTGCTGCGTACGCATAGGCGAGCAATACCGTTAGTAGAATAAATACGGGATACATCAATTGTTTATAGAACGCCCAACGTAAGCGCTGTAATTCGACTGTCACATCACGGTAGTCGTTAAGTAGGTCGGTTAAACAGTTGTATTGTTGTCCAATGAGAAAGAGCTCTAATAAGTCTCGTTTAAGTTCACCCTGTAAAGCATGCGCGATGGTTTGTCCGCGTCTCAAACCGATTTGCAATCGCTCAGCTAATTTTTGCTCTGGAAACAATTTAAAGTAGGCCGCTTGAGTGCACATGGCTTCAGCCGCCTCGCGAGGACCACTGCCATCCTCGAGCCAAACGCAGTAATCTTCTACCCACTGCCATTGACGTTGCTTACTCATTCGGTTCATTTGGCCTGTGGACCTTCGTCTGAGTAATAGTATTCGCGTGGCGTTTCCGCAATAACCTGCGCAGCTCCTCGTTGCGCTAGGCTTTGCCAACCGCAGCGTTTTAGATGTTCACGCCAACCAATATAATCGTGACTCAACGCGAACTGACGAGCGATCTGGTCGAACACCACATACTCAGCAATCAAGGTCGGCTGACCCTGTTGATAGGTTAAGCGTTGTGCAATGATGCCTCGCAAAACGCCTGGTGTGAGCAATTGTTCTAGAGCACAACCAAGATCACGCAGTCGTTCTAACGCGGACAGCGCATCGCCCGCATGTAGAGTAGCGGTCACTAAATGACCGGTTAAC
Organism: Idiomarina sp. UBA3162; assembly: GCF_002364475.1. NCBI lineage: Bacteria > Pseudomonadati > Pseudomonadota > Gammaproteobacteria > Alteromonadales > Idiomarinaceae > Idiomarina > Idiomarina sp. UBA3162. The sequence continues at coordinate 7,217 of NZ_DEYI01000075.1, read as the reverse complement.
GCCGCTCGAATAGCGGCGGCGGCCGTTGAATTATCACGAATTTCGCTGACCGAGATCACATCAGGGTCTTCTCGTAACGCAATTTTAATAGCATGTGCAAACCCCTCTTCTCCGCGCGTTGAGTCTATCCACCGTTGCTCAACGTGGGGTTGTTTAAGCTCCACAGGATCTTCGAGCGAAATAATCTTTGCCGCCTCACTAAAGCGTTGGTGAATAGCGGCCAGAGTGGTTGTTTTACCTTGTCCCGTCGGCCCGACAACGAGCAATAAGCCACTATTGTGACGGAGCATGCAATCGACGCCTTTGATAATGTCTGGCTCGAAACCCAAAGACTCTAGCGACAAAGCACTCGATACCTCGGTCGCTAATAACCGCAACGTAACAGCAAACCCATCGCTAAGCGGTGACTTCTGCAGCCGCACTTTTATTTCCGACAGTTGGCTATCAGCACGACTCAACGGCACCAATAAGCTCGCGCTGTCGGTACTTTGCTCATTAAACACTTGGTTGTAATCATGACTGCGCGTATTGAGCGCTGCCGCGATCGCCTCGGTCATTGCCTCACGGTTGCGTTGATGGTGGTCGACTAATACCCCTTTTACTCGATAGCAGGTCCGACAAAAGTGTTTACTGAATCTTAAATGGATGTCGGATGCACCTTTCGCCAAGCCCTCTGCAACTAAATCTGAGAGTAATTGCTGTGCATGCGTTTGATCGGTTGCTTCGGCTTGCTGCTCGGTTTGCGGGCGGCCTGTACGATAGGTCAGTATGGCGGCCCGAATCACACGTGCGTCAGCGACTGCACACTGTACCGGCTGTTGGGTGTAGTCGCGTAGTAGCTTTTCTAAGTTCTCGCGCTCGAGTACTGCTTCCCGAAATGCTCGCGGCGAACAAACTAAAAGTCCTGATTCCGTCGCTAACATCGCTTTGTCATCACCCCCCTCTTGATGCCATTGATTCAACAGCATCTCGCAGTATTGAAAAATAACAGGATGAATCGTACAGCCGTACAGCGCTTTGGCGTCGAGCTGTGGCATCGTCTCCATGGCTAGAAACACCTCCGTTGTGAATCATGTTTTACCTCAATCAGCGCTCCCCAATACCAGTGGGTCGCATCACTCTGCAGGTGCCAATCATGGTTGGCTACACGAATACAATTACTCGGCTCACCCTTCTCTCTAGTCACTGTCGGTTGTAAGAGCCGCTGTTGATGAGCAATCTCCACTTGCTTTTTAAGCCAATTCAATTGCAACTCTGCAAACGCTAACTCACGTTTTTTTTGTTCCATTGCCGCTTGCCAATCTTGATACGCTTGCAGCTCCGTTTGCCATTGCTGTGTCACAGTTGGCTTGGATTCAGCCTCGTTGTCTTGTTGCTGCGCGAGCGCTGGAAAAGAACACAAAACAACAACACTAAATAGGCTGAACCAACGGATAGTCCAGCGTCCATTGCACAGACCAGTAGCCATGTTGGTACCTCATTGATAGGGACGAAAGTTTCAGTTCAGGATGTCTTGCCAGCCACGCCGCTAATTGTTGTAGGTGTCGATAAGACATCATGTCGTAGGTTAGTTGCCATTGCGTAGCGCCTTTGGTCACAATTTGCGCGTCATAAAACTGTTGGCGATAGTCATCTAATAGGTCATTGGTGGATAACCGCTGACTGTTCTGCGATGCTTGATAAGCTTTTAACGGCGCGGTTAATATCTCTTGGCGTCTAGCAGGGCGTGGCGACGTATTCGATATCGTCGTCTGCTGCCAGGTCAGGCGAATACCCGAGCGCGCCACTTCGATCTGCACCAACTGTTGCTGCTCAAAAAATGGACGGCTCATCAGTTGCCCGAGTTTATCTATCACTAGCACATGATCGAGCTGTTTTATGACCTTGGGCTCAGTCTGGCTCGAATCATTTTGCGGCGAGTCAAACAGCGTTATGAAGCCAACAAGCGCTGCCAACACAACGGTTGCAATAAAACTCACTGTCCACTTGACCAATGAGGAAGCGCGTTTCGCCAAGCGCTCTGCGGGAGCCAATCGCACAAAGCTTTCTGAACATTGTTTTTCCTGCATTACCAATCCCGGCCAATCATCAGGTGCAGGTTGGCACGAACACCAATACCAATAGTCTGGGCACTGAGATTCCGGATATTCAGCCTGCCAAGCACAGACGCGCTTAATCAAGCTTTCCGCTTCACCCTGTTCAATTGCGGCCAGCCGGTCGCCATGCCAAACCACGAGTCGAGCCGGCTTTAAGTCTGCAAGAATCCAGCCGAAAACACGCTCCTGCGGCCAATCGTTGCGCACACAGAATAAAATATCGAAGCCGGGTTGGTGACTCAAACTCAGCCACCACTGCTGCATAAACAAAACCAAACCACAGTAGGGATAGTTCCACTGTGCAACCAGCGCTAACACTTGCTTATGTGATGGCTTCTTGCTGCCGAGCCGCAAGCGAAAACTTTGCGTAACCCAATCACTCATTCGCAACGCCTACAATACGCGGAGTAATGAGTAACAGCGTTTCACTATTCTGTTGTTTGTGTTGCTGCCCACCACCCAGTAGCCAGCTCACCCCCGAACGGGTTCGGCCTGTTTCGGTTTGTTGATTTCTAAAGCCGGTCAGTAGCAAGGTTTCTGAGTGACCAACCAGAGCCTTCAAGAAAAAGTGCTTGCGGGCGGTATGGGGAGTCTGAATCATGTTGTCACCAGACTGCACGACACTCATACCTTGCAACGCACTCATTTGGGAAGATAAGTGTAGCAAGACATCTTTTTCTAAAATGTTCGGCAGAACAAATAGTCGAAATCCTGTTGTCACTCGGCCCGGTTTGAGTCGCTGCTGCTGTCCTACATAAGGCGTACTACTTATTTCCGATTCAGCTAAATAAGCTTGCTCCTCTTCAACCAGAAGCTGAGCAATTTGGTGGTTTAATGTCAGTAAACGCGGGTGATGGCTCACTTTGACATGACCTTGCTTTTGCAACGCCTGTACTAACACGTCAACGGAATTACGCGCCCCATTGAGGGGACTCAAAATGAAGCGTCCCGCGGCCTGTTGCAGCCAATTTTCTGAACCACTCTGAGACGTTAACCAAGGAGCACCCTGACTGTTTCGTCTGACACTCGACCAGTCAACGGTGTATTGCTCGTTGTCACTAAAGCGGATTTCGACTACTTGAACATCTAATGCAACTTGCCGAGTTAAGCTTTTGTTCAGTTGCGCGATGTAACTATCCACTTGCTTAATCACACTCGGTGTATCTTTCACCAGCAAGGCGCTTGCATTTGCGTTGAGGGCAACCTCACCGCTATCCGACAACATTAGTGTGATAGCGACTTTCAGTTCATCCCAAGCCGGTTTATCGCCTGACTTAAAACCCAACTGTCCCGTCGCGTCACTAGACGATTGCTGAGCACCTTGCTCATTAAGGGAAAACTGGGTCATACCGGCTAGAAACGCGAGATCGTAGCGCTTTACTTGATAGCGCTTTAAATGCACCGCATACGGCTCATACTCAATAAACAGTTGCTGTCCATTACTGAGCCAAGCCAGCCATTCACCAACGGTCCCAGAAAAATGGCTCGAGATCAGCGTGTCCGCTTGAATTTCCGGATCGAGCAAAACCGCAACATTGAGCGGCGTGAAAACAGTTTGTAACGCTTGTAACAACGGAACTTTACTCAGTTGCGTTTGCAACGGTTGACTATACCAAACCGGTTTGTCTATCGAACTTTTTGCCAACGCGGGTACGTAAAACTGGTCGCTCTCCACAACGGTCACCGGCGCTTCTGGGGCGAGTTGATAGTCGTATTCATTTGCTAAACGCTGGTGTTGTTGCTCGGCTAAGGCGTCGGCCTGTGCGATAAGGGCAGCAGGGTCATAACTACACGCTACGCAGAGCAGCCCGCCAAGCAACGTGGATACAACACGCACATAACTCACAACGGGGATTCCTGATAACGCACCACCGCGCCTTGATTGGCGTAAAGCACCAGTTGCAAACCAAATGGTTTAAGTAGACGGGTAAAAAAACCTTGCCAATTGTCGGCCTCAAGCAAGTAATCCGTCGGCCATTGATGGTGATGCGACGCCTGCCAATCGACAACCTTAATCGCCAAATGCTGCTTCAACAATTTTATAACCTGCGGCTCGAGCAGCCCAGCCCTAACCATCGCAGCAACGCCCTGGCTTTCTGATCGCCACTGCATCGGCTGGTCAAACTCAGCGGGACCTAAATCAAGCGATAAACAATCTTGCGCCACACTGCTGGGTACCACGCCACTCGTCAGTGCGGCAATCAGCACTAAATAGGAGGTTAGTTTTTGCAGGATCATGACCTTTACTCAGTTGAGTTAATTCAATACCCCAAACTTTATAAAGCCCATAAAAAAGGGGCGATATCCGATCGCCCCTTTGTTAAGTCAGTCATGGATTATTTTTTATCGATAACCCACTTGCCGCCCTTGTAGTGAGCCTTCCAACCGGTCTGTTTTTTATTAACCTCGGTCACTACATATTGCTCTTTATTTTTCCGCGAGAAGCGCACGATAGCCTCGTTACCCTCGTCATCTTCCTGTGGCGCTTCAGCAAGATACTTAAACTTGTCAGGCAAACGGTCTTTAAACCGCGCAAGCTCTTTTACCTTAACCGCTCGTGTCTCACGCGACTTAGGAAAGGTGTTCGCTGATAAGAAAATACCTGAAGCCCCATCACGTAACACAAAGTAAGCATCGGAATCTTCGCAAGGAAGCTCGGGCAATGGTACAGGATCCTCTTTGGGTGGCGCGGGTTCTCCGTTGCGCAACAACTTACGCGTATTCTTGCACTCGTCATTTGTGCAATCAAAATACTTACCAAAACGCCCCGTCTTGAGCTGCATCTCCGAACCGCATTTATCACACTCAATGGTCGGTCCGTCATAACCTTTTATACGAAACTCACCCTTTTCAATGACATAACCGTCACAGGTCGGGTTATTACCGCACACATGGAGTTTGCGTTTCTCATCGATGAGGTAGCTATCCATTGCGGTGCCGCATTTCGTACAACGCTTTTTGGCGCGCAAAGCTTCTGTCTCGCGCTCATCTTCGTCAGTCACTTTAACGGCTTCTTCACCGGGCGTCAGATTAAGCGTCTGCGTACACCGCTCTTTCGGCGGTAGATTGTACCCTGAACAACCTAAGAACACGCCCGTTGATGCAGTACGGATACCCATTTCGCGTCCACATTTAGGACACTCAATATCGGTCATGACCATCTGATTGCCGCGCATACCGCCTTCATTTGGGTCGCGCTCAGCTTGTTCGAGATTGGCTTTAAAGTCCTCGTAAAACTTATCGAGCGTTTCTTTCCAATTACGTTTGCCTGCGGCAATGTCATCGAGCGCCTGCTCCATTTCCGCGGTAAAGTTGTAATTCATTAACTCGGTAAAGTTTTCAATGAGTCGATCGTTAACGATTTCACCCATTTTTTCGGCGAAAAAGCGTCGATTTTCCACTTTTACATAGCCGCGGTCTTGAATCGTAGAGATAATCGATGCATAGGTTGAAGGACGACCAATGCCACGCTTTTCTAATTCTTTGACCAGCGACGCTTCGCTGTAGCGCGCCGGCGGTTTAGTGAAGTGCTGTTGCGGCTCCAACTGTTGTAATGCTAATACTTCGCCCTTGCCAATATCAGGTAAGGTCATATCGCTGTCTTTCTTCGACGATGACGGCGGTAGCACTTTGGTCCAACCCGCGAAACGCATCACACGACCGCGCGCTTTGAGTTCGAAGTCGCCCGCCTGTGCGGTTAGTGTTGTACTGTCGTATTTTGCGGGCACCATTTGACAAGCAACGAACTGACGCCAAATCAACTCATACAGCCGTTGCGCATCACGGTCCATGCTTCCCAATTTATCAGCCTTAACGTTCACATCCGACGGACGAATCGCTTCGTGCGCTTCTTGTGCGCCCTCTTTGGAACCGTAACGATTAGGTTGTTTCGGCAGGTAATTAGCTCCGAAGCTCTGCTCAATGTAATCACGACACGCGCTGACTGCATCAGCACTCAAATTGGTTGAGTCGGTACGCATGTAGGTAATGTGACCCGCTTCATACAAGCGCTGTGCTAGGGTCATGGTTTTCTTCACACCAAAACCTAAACGCGTACTGGCTGACTGCTGCAGCGTCGACGTGATAAACGGCGCCGATGGCTTGCTTGACGTTGGTTTGTCTTCGCGAGAAATAATTTCATAGTCGGCATCTTTTAACTGTGCCAATGCCGCATCGGTCTGTTCTTTGTTCGCTGGCCTGAAGTTTTCACCGGCTTGCTTGACGACCTGCATACGCAAATCGTCTTTAGCCTGTGTGGCTAAATCAGCGTGCACATCCCAGTATTCTTCCGGTACAAAGGCTTTAATCTCTCGTTCGCGCTCGACCACCAAGCGCACGGCAACCGACTGCACGCGTCCAGCAGATAGTCCTCGAGCAATTTTCTTCCATAACAGGGGCGATACCATGAAGCCCACGACGCGGTCTAAGAAACGACGCGTTTGTTGTGCGTTGACACGATCTAAATTGAGTTGTGCTGGATGCGAGAAAGCATCTTGGATCGCATTTTTGGTAATTTCGTTGAAGACCACCCGTTGATAACGGTCGTTATCGCCGCCCATCAGTTCACGTAAGTGCCAGGCGATCGCTTCCCCTTCGCGGTCCAAATCC
>NZ_DEYI01000075.1:0-195 GCF_002364475.1 Idiomarina sp. UBA3162 | reverse complement strand
TTCCCCTTCGCGGTCCAAATCCGTCGCGAGGATGACTTTGTCTGACTTTTTCGCGAGCTGGGTAAGTTCCTTAACGACTTTTTCCTTACCGGGCAATACCTCGTAGTGCGCATCCCAATCATGCTCGGGATCAATTCCCATCCGCGCAACCAAGCGCTTAAAGTCACGTTGCTGTTGGTAGGCCGCCTTGTCCTC
>NZ_DEYI01000080.1:35536-43574 GCF_002364475.1 Idiomarina sp. UBA3162 | reverse complement strand
CCCACTTGGATCAGACTTGATACGGGAATGACCACAGCCGGTGCCAACGTTGCGCCTTCAACCTGCGCGTTGAGCCAGCTCCCCACCGCTAGTGTCTCACTTGCGACTTGCAAAGGAACTCGGGCACGTATCGTTTGTGTGGCATCGTCGATATCAGGGTAGATGTAGTCTATCTTACCCATCCAGTGCCCCTGCACCGAATTAGATGCAATATGAACTGTCTGTCCGGTTTCAACCAAGCTTCGGTATCGCTGTGGTATATCGAGCATGAGCCAGAGTGCCTGCTGCCCGCTAATCGTCATCACGGACTGCTCTGGCATGATATACATACCTTCTTGAATGTTGAGCGCAGTGACATAGCCCGACTGTGGCGCAAAATAGTCGACTGTATAACGAGTTTCTTTGGTGCGTTCCAAGCGCATTATTTGTTCATCGGACATGCCTAAGAGCTTGAGTCGAGTGCGGCCGCGTTGCCTGAAACTGGCTTGCTTTTCGGCGCTCCCGACTTGCTGCAGTGAATTCAACAGCTGTAAGTAATCGTCTTGTGCCACCACCAGTTCAGGCGCATAGACTTGGTACAACGGATCACCTTTTTTTACCTCTGCACCTTCGACATCGACGTAAAGTTTCTCGATCCATCCTTTGGCGCGAGGGTGGATATGGATCTGCTCGTTTTCAGCCCACTGCACTTCGCCTTGAACCATTAACTTCGGTGTGAGCGCTTGCCGTGTTGCGGTTGTGGTCGACAGCTTAAGCGCCTGTTGTTGTTGCTGACTTACTTCAAACAATGACGTCGTGGCAGGACTATGCTGCGTATGTTCCATCGTCATTTTTTGCGATGACTTTAAAACCAAGTCCATCCCACAAATAGGACACTGACCAGGCTCGTGTTGAGTGACTTCACTGTGCATTGGGCACACATATACAGGCTCTTGTGCAGAGACAAACGGAATAACTAGGATCATTAAGATCCAGAAAATACGACTTTTCATGACGTTCACCTAAATTGAAAAAACCAACTGTGTTTTATTTGTGTTGGTTAAGTTTTAGGTGGGCGAAGAATACCTTCGGAGGCATCAAGTAACTGGGCAACGGGTGCTGCAAAAACACCTTGGTAAGCGCTTACTTGAATATTCGGGGAAAGAGAAATAAGTCCCGCATGCGCGAAACAGTGTTGTGTGCAGTTATCGCAGGCGTGCGTGTCTTGCTCACAGTTGGAAGAAGATGCGTGACGCTCGGCGCTTGGCTGAGCGTCACTTGAGTCGCAGCAATCATGATGGGTCATCGCTGTTGTCATCGGCATGGCCTGAGCGTGAGTGGAGGGTAATACCCCACTCACGATTGTCAGAAACATGCATAACAACAATACGAAAGTTCTCATCAATGCTTACGACTACCTTTCTTCAATTTATTACCAAATGGTAACACGGTTTTCAGGTGCCACGTAAAGCTCATCACCTGGCTTCACGTCAAAGGCTTCATAGAACGCAGGTACGTTGACGACCGTTCCGTTTACACGGTATTCGGCTGGCGAATGCGGGTCGCTCAACACTTGTTGACGAATCGCATCTTCACGATATTTGCCACGCCATACTTGTGCCCAGCCGATGAATACACGCTGAGGACCGGTAAAGCCATCCATCACAGGCGCTTGTTCACCGTCCAGTGATTTCATGTACGCCTCATACGCGATAGTTAAACCTGCAAGGTCACCAATGTTTTCACCCAGCGTCAGATCACCATTGATGTTAACACCTTCAATCGGCTCATAAGCGCTGTACTGCGCTGACAATGCTTTACCACGTTTATCAAAGGCTTCACGGTCGGCATCAGTCCACCAGCTGTTCAGGTTACCCTCACCATCATATTTAGAACCTTGGTCATCAAAACCGTGGCCCATTTCATGACCGATAACAGCACCGATGCCACCATAGTTAACAGCCATCTCAGCATTCATATCAAAGAATGGAGGCTGCAAGATACCTGCTGGGAAAACGATCTCGTTACGCACAGGGCTGTAATAAGCGTTAACCGTTTGTGGTGTCATACCCCAGTCTTCTTCATCAACTGGACCGCCGATTTTTTCAATTTCTTCGTTGTAGTTGAACTCAGCGTACGCTTTGTAGTTACCCACGAGGTCAGTCGAAGAAATATCTAAATCTGAGTAGTCACGCCATTCGTTTGGATAGCCAACTTTTGGATCGAACTTGGCGAGCTTTTCCAACGCCTTTTCTTTAGTTTCGTCGGTCATCCAATCTAAGCCTTGGATTGAATCTGCGTACGCAGCACGCAAGTTTTCAATCAAGCCTTCCATTTTCTCTTTAGCTTCTGGTGGGAAGTATTCTTTGACATACACCTGCCCCAATACTTCGCCTAACACGCTGTTGGTCGCATCCACGCCACGCTTCCAACGCGGCTCTTGCTCTGGGATACCACGTAACGTCGTACCGTAGAATGCAAAACGGCGGTTGGAGAAGTCTTCACTCAAGATTGAAGCAGCGTCGTTAATCACTTTAAACGATAAGTAGTCTTTCCACGTCTGCAAATCCACATCCGTGAACATCTCACCGAGTTTCTCGAAATAAGACGGTTGACGAATAACCATGTTGTCTACGTCACTCAAGTTTGCTGCGCTTAAGTAACGTGAAAAGTCGAAGCTACCTAGCAACTCATCGACTTCGCTTGCCGTCATTTTGTTGTAGGTTTTGTCCGCGTTACGGCTTTCAACTCGCGTCCACTGGGCTTCAGCTAATTTGGTCTCAAGCTCTAGCACACGCTCAGCTGCCGCTTCTGCATTGTCGACGCCAGCCATCTCCATCACATCACTGATGTACTCAACATACGCGGTGCGGAATTCTTTGAATTTGTCTTCGTCGCTTAAGTAGTACTCACGATCCGGCAAGCCAAGACCACTCTGCGAGACATACATCGCGTTGGTTTGTGGGTCTTTTGCATCAGGATAGACATAAAAGCCAAAAGGAATCGACGTGCTCATGCGGCTCATATGTGCGAAGTACTCAGCAACTGATTCATAGCTATCGATGGCGTTGATAGACTCAAGATCAGACTGGATTGGCTTAGCACCGAGTTCATTCAACGTCTCAACGTCCATGTAAGCATTGAAGAAATCACCAACTTTACGTTCGTTGGTGCCAGCTGCTGCTTCCATATTCGCTGATTTTTCGATGATTTTATGTAAACGCTCTTGATTGCGCTCACGCAAGTCAAAGAACGAGCCGACTGAAGAACGGTCGTCTGGAATCTCAGTTTTTTCCATCCACGCGCCATTCACGTACTGGTTCAGGTCATCTTGAGGACGCGCACTTTTGTCAAAGTTTTCAAGTACGATGCCCGAGGTCAGCTGTTGTTCTTGTTGTTTTTCGGCTGCGGGCTTCTGTTGGCTAGACTGTTCCGATTGCGCTTCTTGTTGCGGCGAACATGCGCCTAACGCAAGTGCCATAGAGACACTCAGAGCAACGGTAGTTAATTTATTCATTGGTTGTCACCTGTTATTTAGTTTTTGTCGACTCATATCTACAAGTTCGAACAAATTAGCGCAAAATTAGGCGACAAGTAAAGAAAAACGGCAACATTCGCGATGAATGTTGCCGTTTTGCTGATAATTTACCGTAAACGAAAAGTTACTTTTTCTTTTTCGCTTTCGGATTAGGCATATCAGTGATTGAACCCTCTTGAATTTCAGCAGCTAAGCCAATTGATTCATGTAAGGTTGGGTGAGCATGAACGGTCAATGCGATATCTTCTGCATCACAACCCATTTCGATCGCCAAGCAAACTTCGCCTAGCAACTCACCTGCGTTAGAACCGCACATTGAACCACCGATGATACGGTTGTTCTTATCAAAGATAAGCTTAGTCATACCTTGCTGTGCGTTCGAGGCGATAGCACGACCTGATGCAGACCATGGGAAGGTTACTGCTTCATACTCGATGCCTTTTTCTTTCGCTTCTTTCTCGGTCACACCCGCCCATGCAACTTCTGGATCGGTATACATGATCGAAGGAATCACTTTCGGTTCGAAGAAGTGCTTCTTGCCTGCAATCACTTCAGCCGCTACGTGCGACTCGTGAACGGCTTTGTGCGCTAACATCGGCTGACCAACGATATCGCCGATCGCGAAGATGTTGTCCACGTTAGTACGCATTTGGCTATCGACTTCGATAAAGCCTTGCTCAGTGACCTTAACGCCGGCTTTATCCGCGTCGATCTTCTTACCATTCGGCGCACGGCCTACTGCGGTCAGGACTACGTCATATTTAACCGGTTTCTCAGGTGCACCTTTACCTTCGAAGGTCACATAGATACCATCTTTCTTCGCTTCAACTTTAGTCGCTTTAGTGCTCAGCATGACGTTTTCGAAACGCCCTTTTACTTGCTTGTTGAAGCTCTTCATGATGTCGGCGTCAGCAGGCGGTACCAACTGATCGGTCATTTCAACGACATCAACTTTTGAGCCTAATGAGCTATACACCTGACCCATCTCTAGTGCGATGATACCACCACCTAGAAGAAGCATTTTTTCAGGAATTTCTTTCAGCTCAAGTGCATCTGTAGAGTCCCAAATGCGCTCATCATCATGTGGGATGAATGGCAATTTGATAGGTTGTGAACCGGCTGCGATGATTGCGTTTTCAAACTCAATTTCGGTGTTGCCGTCTTCACCTTCTACGTTCAACGTGTTGCTGCTCGTGAATTTGCCGTAACCGTTGACGACTTTCACTTTACGCATTTTAGACATCTGACCTAAACCGCCAGTCAGTTGACCCACGACTTTTTCTTTATGCTTGCGGATCTTATCTAAGTCGATTTTAGGCTCACCAAATTCGACGCCTTCGTTCGCCAATACTTTGGCATCTTCAATATGCTTTGCTAAGTGCAACAACGCTTTTGAAGGGATACAGCCCACGTTCAAACAAACACCACCCAAGGTGCTGTAACGTTCAACGAGAACCGTTTCTAAACCAAGGTCAGCTGCACGGAATGCTGCTGAATAGCCACCTGGGCCAGAACCTAACACTACTACCTGTGCTTTAATTTTGTCGCTCATGATAACCCCTTGTTATTCACGGCAGGTTGAGCTACCCACCGAGGTCCGTCAACGCTAAATGTGCGGTTATTGTAACGCCATTTAGATCGTATTTCTCGGTAAAATTGGTGCTTAAAGCACCAATTTACGAATATCACCTAATACTTGGCTCAAATACGCTGTGAAACGCGCCGCATCTGCACCATCGATCACGCGGTGATCGTAGGACAAACATAATGGCAACATGAGTTTAGGTTCAAACTCTTTACCATTCCACTTCGGCTTCATCTCATTACGTGATACGCCTAGGATAGCCACTTCTGGTGCATTAACGATCGGTGTAAATGCAGTGCCACCGATACCGCCCAAACTTGAGATTGAGAAACACCCGCCTTGCATATCGGCTGCTTTCAACTTGCCATCACGCGCACGCGCACTGACATCGACCAGCTCCTCTGACAGCTCGTAAATGCCTTTCTTATCGACATCACGGATCACGGGTACAACGAGACCGTTTGGCGTATCCACCGCAATACCGATGTGCACGTATTTCTTCATGATTAAGGCTTCACCCGACTCTGACAACGATGAGTTGAAATTCGGGAATTCACGCAATGCTTTCGCACAGGCCTTCATGATGAATACCAGTGGCGTGATCTTAAAGCCCAGGTCTTGCTTCTTAGCGACTTCGTTTTCCGATTTCCGGAACCGCTCAAGTTCAGTGATATCCGCTTCATCAAACTGCGTCACGTGTGGGATAGTCACCCAGTTACGATGCAGGTTAGGACCTGACTTGCGCTGAATGCGCGATAACTGAACTTCTTCCACTTCACCGAATTTGCTGAAGTCGACTTTAGGTCCATCAATTACTTGCAGACCACCACCGCCTTGAGACGTTTGTCCTGCGACTGCCTTCGGACGTGACAACTCATACTTCACGTACTCTTGCACGTCTTCCTTGAGGATACGGCTCTTAGGTCCAGTCCCTTTGACTTGCGATAGGTCGACGCCGAATTCACGAGCAACACGACGCACGGCCGGTGAAGCATGAATCGGTGAACCATCTTTGCGCTCAGTCGGATGATCCGGCACAGGTGGCTGACGTTCACTGGTCGGCTTCGAGTTCGACTTAACCGACTCCTTGTCGTCGCTGTCCGATTTTGAAGATGCTTGTTCTGCCTTGTCTTCAGATTTCGACTCTGACTTAGAATCGTCTTTGGTTGCGCTCGAACCACCGCCACTGCGCGTGACTTTTAACTTCGCAATCTTAGAGCCTTGCGATACTTTATCGCCGACTTTGACCAGCATTTCTTCCACTTCGCCATCTTCTGGGCAAGGCACATCCATGGTGGCTTTGTCAGTTTCTAAGGTAATCAAGCCATCTTCTTTTTCAACGGAATCACCTTTGTTGACTAAGATCTCGATAATTTCGACATCTTCTTCGTCGCCAATATCAGGGACTTCTACGTCAATGACTTCGCTCTCGCCACCACTGGCTGCTTCCTGCTGCTGGTCATCCTGTGCATCGTCATCGTCTTCCGAAGCGTCAGAAGATGAGCCGTCAGAAGAGGATTCTTCCGTAGTGTCTTCGGCTTTGTCATCATCGCTGTCGTCCGCTTCTTCATCGGCGCTGTCATCACTCGCCGCTTCGATGATAGCGAGGACGTCACCTTCTTTAATGGTGTCGCCTTCTTTTACTTTTAACTCGACGATTTTCCCGCCCTCAGAGGCGGGAATATCCATAGAAGCTTTGTCACTCTCGACTGTGACAACACCATCTTCTTTCTCGATGGTGTCGCCTGCGCTGACGAGAATCTCAATGACTTCGACTTCTTCTCCGCCCACGTCGGGGACTTTGAGTTCAATCTTATCCGCCATATCAATACTCCTTATGCGTTACGTGGGTTAAGTTTGTCGACGTCAATACCGTAGTCTTTGATCGCTTTGCTCAACACTTTTGCGTCAATGTCGCCGGCATCAACAAGCTCTTTAAGTGCAGCAACCACCACGTGGTTGGCGTCCACTTCAAAGTGCTTACGCAGATTTGCACGGCTGTCCGAACGACCAAAGCCATCGGTACCCAAGACACGATACGAAGTCGGCACCCACTGACGCACTTGGTCAGCGTATAACTTCATGTAATCCGTCGCTGCAACCGCGGGACCTTTTGCATCTTTCATTGCCTTAGTAATAAAGGCTTCTTTTGGCTCTTTATCGGCATTGAGCATGTTATGACGCTCAACATCTAAACCATCACGCGCCAGCTCGTTGAACGAAGTTACACTGTACACGGTCGAGTTGATGTCAAAATCCTCAGCCAAGATGTCGGCTGCTTTACGCACTTGCTCTAAGATTGTACCGCTACCTAACAACTGAACATCCGCTTTGGCTTTCTTCTTAGCTTTCACGTCGTCGAGCTTATAAATACCACGTAAGATGCCTTCTTCGACACCTTCTGGCATTTCTGGCTGATGATAGTTTTCGTTCATTACCGTCAAGTAATAGAACACGTTCTCTTGATCTTCATACATGCGCTTAAGACCGTCATGAACGATCACTGCAATCTCATAACCGTAGGTTGGGTCATAAGTAATACAGTTAGGCACAGTACCGAACAAGATGTGGCTGTGTCCATCTTGGTGCTGCAAGCCTTCGCCATTCAGGGTTGTGCGACCGGCTGTACCACCAATCAAGAAACCGCGTGTCTGGCTGTCGCCAGCGGCCCACACGAGGTCACCCACGCGTTGGAAACCAAACATCGAGTAATAGATGTAGAACGGAATCATCGGCTCGTTGTTTAGCGAGTAACTTGTACCTGCCGCTACCCACGACGCCATTGCGCCAAGCTCGTTGATACCTTCTTGAATAACCTGACCTTTCTTATCTTCACGATAATAGGCCACTTGATCAGCATCTTGCGGCGTATATTTTTGACCATGGTGCGCATAGATGCCGACTTGGCGGAACAAGCCTTCCATACCAAAGGTACG
>NZ_DEYI01000080.1:0-35216 GCF_002364475.1 Idiomarina sp. UBA3162 | reverse complement strand
CCTTCCATACCAAAGGTACGTGCTTCGTCAGGAATAATAGGTACGACACGCTTACCGATTTTCTTGTCTTTCAGTAACGCAGTCAGTACGCGGACGAACGCCATCGTTGATGAAATTTCGCGATCGCCGGAACCTTTCAGCACCGCGTCAAACGCTTTCAACGAAGGTAGTTCAAGCTCAACATCACTCTCGGCACGGCGAGTCGGCATGTAACCGCCCAATGCCTCGCGACGCTCGTTCATGTACTTCAGCTCTTCACTGTCTTCCTCGAACTTATAGTAAGGCAGATCTTGTAGCTCTTCATCTTTGAACGGGATGTTAAAACGGTCACGTAGATGCTTGATGGCATCCATATCCATTTTCTTAACTTGGTGGGCGATGTTTTTACCTTCGCCTGCTGCACCCATGCCGTAACCTTTAACGGTTTTCGCCAAGATAACCTGTGGACGCCCTTTGGTGTTCACTGCTTTGTGGTAAGCCGAGTAAACTTTAACCGGATCGTGGCCACCGCGGTTCAAGCGCCAGATGTCTTCGTCTGATAAGTTAGCAACCATTTCCTCGGTTTCTGGATATTTGCCGAAGAAATGTTCACGCGTATATGCGCCACCTTTTGCTTTAAAGTTCTGGTAGTCACCATCCACGGTTTCTTCCATCAACTCACGTAACTTACCTTCGGTATCGCGGTACAGTAATGGATCCCAATAGCGACCCCAGATCACCTTGATAACTTCCCAACCAGCACCGCGGAAAGTACCTTCCAGCTCTTGGATAATTTTACCGTTACCACGCACCGGACCATCCAAGCGTTGCAAGTTACAGTTGATAACAAAGGTCAAGTTATCTAAGCCTTCGCGTGATGCCAGACTAATCGCACCCAAGCTTTCTGGCTCATCGGTCTCGCCGTCGCCCATGAAGCAGTATACGCGTTGATTTGAACAGTCTTTAATGCCGCGGTCAGTCAAATACTTCAAGAAGCGGGCGAGGTAGATCGCCTGAATTGGACCCAAGCCCATTGATACCGTCGGGAACTGCCAGAAGTCAGGCATTAAGTTCGGGTGCGGATACGAAGGCAAGCCTTTACCGTCGACTTCTTGGCGGAAGTTATCCAGTTGTTCTTGGGTTAGGCGACCCTCGATAAATGCACGGCCGTAAATACCTGGCGATGCGTGACCTTGAATAAATAGGAAATCCCCCCCGTCACCGTCACTTGGCGCGCGGAAGAAGTGGTTAAAGCCAACATCATACAGCATCGCTGAAGACGCAAAGCTGGCAATATGTCCACCCAGTTCTTCACCTTTTTGCGAGGCACGCAATACCATCATCGCGGCGTTCCAGCGAATCGCTGAACGAATACGTGCTTCCATGGTTTGGTTGCCCGGCATGGTCGGTTCCTGACTTGCCGGAATAGTGTTTAAGTAGGAAGTGGTTGGGCGATAAGGCAAATACGCACCGTTACGACGCGCTTTGTCAATCAGTTGCTCCAACAAGAAATGCGCACGGTCGGGACCTTCGGCATCTAAAACGCCTTCGAGGGCGTCGAGCCACTCCTGCGTTTCTTGCTGGTCAACATCTTGTTTGTTTTCTTCACTCATAGCTATTCCTTTCATTCAATGTTTCAATCAGGAACGACGAAGCGAGCGCCGAATGCGAGATTGTTCTTTCGTCATCTCCATCAATGCCTGTTCAATATAGGACAAATGTTGATGACACGCATCTCGTGCCTGCTCCGGTTGACCGTCGATAATTGCTTTGGCAATTTGCAAACGGTGTTGGTTTAACTGCTCCACTACCGAGGGATTGTTAGCCAACACCTCTAAGTTTTGCTTTATGTTTTCTGCAAGGAGCTCGCGCATGCCCTGCACCACATGCAAAAGCACCACGTTATGTGATGCTTCGGCAATGCGTAAATAGAAATTAACGAGCGACTGCACTTGCTCGTCGATAGCCCGCGTTTGTGAATCCATTATGCTATTGATACTGAATTCAATACGATCTAGATCGGCTTTTGTACCTCGTAAAGCGGCATAAAACGACGAAATGCCCTCTAACGCGTGACGAAATTCAAGTAGGTCAAATTGTGACTCAGGGTGCTTTGCCAGCAATTCAAACAGCGGCGTTGTTACCGATTCATTCACGCTGTCGGTGACAAAGGTGCCCCCCCCGTGGCGACGTTCTAGCAGTCCTTTCGCTTCGAGCTTTTGAATCGCTTCCCGCAGCGATTGCCGCGAAACGCTGAACTGTTGCGCAAGCTCTCGCTCGGCGGGCAACTTTTGACCGGCTTCAAAACGGCCATCAACGATCATCGCCTCGATTTGTGAAACGATTTGATCGGAGATTTTCGCCACTTTTACACGTTCAAAAGGCAATGTGCTGTCCACCCTCGGTAAATTGGTCTGACCAAAGTTGCCTGATATTCTAAATCATTCAGCGGTAAACCCCAAATTAATTTAGCTGGTCAGACCTTTGTTTACTGGCATTAAAGCTAAACGATGGTCCCTGTAAGGGTTAATACTGCGATGACGACAAACCAAAACAGGTGTTGTCGTTTCATCAGATTAAGCTGATGAGTGACGGCATCGGATCGATCGTCCGGGTGATGTGACCGTCCTTCTGCTTTCTCGACCACATGATGTAATAGCTCGGGGTTGTCGTCTTGGGTGTTGGTAGCCATCGCCATGACGGCGGGCAGTGCATAGCTGAAGTGACCCACTAAGGCGGCCCCCAGCGCCGCAAAACGAGCCGGAATGAAGTTTAGCGCCCACAGTACTCGCTCGACCTGATCCCGTTCAACGTCGCCGAAGCTCTGTTGGGCTCTACCGCGATAGACACTTCGCAAACAGCCGTAAGCTAAAACACCCGCAACACCGAAGGTGACAAAGAAGAATATCGGTGCCAAAAAGTGTACAAAGTTAAGCCATACCACGGCGCGCTCGACCGGGGTGCCCTCCGGTAAATGCGCATAATGACGCAGTTGCTCAGCGGCCTCTTGATAACCTGCGCTATCTGCTCGCATCGCTGTTTTCAGTAGCTGTTTGTACGCGAGTCGTTCGGGCCCCGCATTCATCACCAGTAGCAATACAATGATGCCGCCAATGAACTGAACTAAACCACTATCCAGCCAGTGAAATAGAAGCCAAGCTAAGGCAGCGGGTAATAAAATTTGAAGCAGCAACGTCCAAGCGGACGGCTCCCGGAAATAATTGACTTTAGCTTGGCTCCAATTCATCCAGCGCTGCATGTAAAAATCGATCGACCATACTGCAGGTAATGGATAAAGTCGTTCGATACAAAGAGCAATGAGCAAAGCAATGAGTGTCATAGAGAGTCCTTGCGCGACAATGCGTTCAAATAAAGCGACCAGTCAAAACAGCGCCCGGGATCCGTCTTTCGGCCGGGCGCAATATCTTCATGGCCTGTGATTCTGTCTACTGTCAGTTTAGGGTAATAGTCTAATATTGTCTGGCTAACATCAACCAAGCTCTGATACTGCCGTTCGCTATAGGGTGAATGATCGGTGCCTTCAAGCTCAATGCCGATGCTAAAGTCGTTACACCGTTCACGCCCGTTATAACTGGACGCACCGGCATGCCAAGCGCGCTTATCAAAAGGCACGTATTGCTCGATGGTACCGTCGCGTCTAATTAGCAAATGACTCGATACACGTAAGCCCGTCAATGGTGCGAAATAATCGCCATCATGTTGGCTCACTCCCTGGGTAAACAGTTTTTCGATAAAGGGCGTTCCATAGCAGCCCTCGGGTAAGCTGATACAATGGATAACTAATAGCGAAATGTCCTGTTCATCGGGCCGCTCATCGTAGTGCGGTGAAGCACAATGTTTTACGTCTCGAATCCAGTGATTTTTTATGATGTGTCTTTTCACAGGCTCAGCAAAACGGTAAAGTTTGTGCCCTAGTATCGTCATTGTCAGTCAAAAGGTAAAGTATCCCATGCAGCTCACCGAAGCCGAACGCCATGCTATTGCATCGCAAGTCACTCAAAGTTTAGAGGAAGATTTGTCAGCGGCGGATCCCACACTGGATATTACGGCACAGTTGATTCCGGCTCACCATGTCAGCGAAGCGACTATCATCACCCGTGAAGATATGGTGGTTTGCGGCACTGCTTGGGTCGATGAGGTGTTTCGTCAGGTGGATGCCGATGTGGCTATTGAGTGGTGTGTCACTGACGGCGACAAGGTGCAAGCTAATACAACCTTGTGCCGCTTATCAGGCAACAGCCGCAGCTTACTCACCGGCGAACGTTGTGCTCTTAACTTTTTGCAAACACTATCAGCGACAGCGACACAAACCGCTTTTTATGTGAGTAAATTGGAAGGGTTCAGTACGCGTTTACTCGATACTCGCAAAACGATTCCGGGTCTTCGTATGGCACAAAAATACGCGGTTCGCTGTGGCGGTGGTACTAACCATCGCATTGGCTTATTTGATGCCTATCTGATTAAGGAAAACCATATCGCTGCGTGTGGTGGTATTGTTGCGGCCGTTGAGACAGCGCGTGAATTAAACCCAGGCAAGCCCGTCGAAGTCGAAGTTGAATCGTTGGCTGAGTTTGAACAAGCGCTTAATGCTGGCGCCGATATTGTCATGCTAGATAACTTTACTATTGGCGATATCGAAACGGCTGTCGCACAAAACAAAGCGGCGGGTTCACCGCTCAAATTAGAAGTGTCTGGTAACATTACCGATGAAGCACTGCAAGCACTCGGTGCGACAGGCGTCGATTTTATCTCGAGCGGTGCCTTAACTAAACACGTTACAGCGATCGACTTATCGATGCGTATTGGGCAACCTCGCACAAACTAATCTGTTTGCCAAACCGCGCGGACGAGACCATAGTTTTGGCTTTACGCAAAAGCCACTATGAAAACGTACTCGTCCGCATTTAGCCTTATAGAATTGATGGTTGTTGTCGCCATCATTGCTATTCTCTCATCGCTCGCAGTGCCCGCCTATCAAAGGTATGTCCAGCAAGCACGTGTCACTGAAGCGCTAAACCATACCCAAAGTTTGCAGCTTGCCATGGCGCTGTGTTGGCAAACCGAGGGCGATATGCGTCGCTGTTCACAACCCGGCCAACGGGGTGTGCCCGCTATCCCCGACCCTTTGCCAAACGCCTTGCAATCCCTTGAGGTCAGTTCGACAGGGGTGATTCAACTGACATTAGCAGACGTCTTAGTTGATCAAAGTCCTTTACGTCTCAGTCTGTCTCCCGATACCACGGGCTTGGTCTTTAACTGGCGTTTAGGCTGCGCTGATTTTTCCTCGGGCCAACCTCTCGCGACGCGTTGTGTGGGAGAAGTGGCACAATGAAGAACGTACACCATCTCCAACAATATTGGCACGCGCAACTGCCGTCGCCATCAGCCACTAGCGCACACTTAACTCAACAGTTAGGCCTGCCGCGAGATTCGGTAGTAGAGCTACTTGATGCTGAGCAAGGTCGTATCCTAATCATCACTGAACCCGCTTGGTCACAACGCGACGCCATCCTATTCCAGCTGCAAGCGTTAGATGCCAAGCCCGTTCACTTTGTGTATGCAGCTAAACGCCCAATGACATTGTCGGAAGCACCGCACGCGCAAGCCCTACTCGCTAACGCCTATCAACTCAACGCATCCGATATTCACATCGAGTCGGTTCGCAAGGGCGGTCGTATTCGAGTGCGTATTCAGGGTCGACTTATCGAACAGCAGCGCTTGTCGCAGCCGGACTTAGATACGTTGATAGCGCAACTGAAAGTGTTGGCAGAGGTCGATGTAACAGAAACCAAACAGCCACAGGATGGTCGCATCGACCTGACGGTCGCGGATCGAGTGGCTCGCTTTCGCCTTAATGCATGTCCAGGGAGTCGCGGTGAGAGTATCGTTGTGCGTTGTTTACATGGTGCGGATCAACTGCCCGCTATACATCAGTTAGGTCTGACACCACGGCAATTTTATTACCTCGCTAAGCAGCTTGCCTCGGGAATAGGGTTGATATTAGTTTCAGGGCCCACAGGTAGCGGTAAAAGCACCACCATCTACAGCATTATTAAACAGCTGAGCGAGTTGGGGTTACGCGTGTGTAGTGTTGAGGACCCGGTGGAAGTAGAGCTTGATGGTGTGTTACAGACCCCCGTTCGACCTCAGCTTGATTTAACCTTTGCTAGAGTGCTGCGGGCATTTTTACGTCAGGATCCTGATGTCATTATGATCGGTGAAATCCGCGATGCAGAAACCGCCAAAATTGCGGTACAGGCAGCGCTTACTGGTCACTTAGTTATTGCTTCGATTCATGCCGAGACAGCGATTGATGTGATTCGACGATTAGTGCAACTCGGTGCTCAGCAAGCCGATGTCACTGCCGCACTTAAGTTAGTAATCAACCAGCGCTTATTGGCTCGACCATTAGGCGGCGTGCGTATCGTATTCGAACTGCTGCCTTGGCCAGAGCGGCTGCGCGGCTACACGTCCGATTTAGCACATGAGCTTTTGGATGACATCTTGGCGCAATATCAGCTACCCAGTTTGCAATCACGTATTCATCGTACTTATCAAGACAATGAACATGAATCCGTTTCGAGTTCATAGAAGTTACTCCCCCGCTCAGTGGTATATCGCATTAGCTCGACTTGAGCAATTGCTATCGGGCGGCTTACCACTTGCGTTAGCCCTCGATGTTGTGGCTCAGCAAATTAAACAGCCTGCGCTTAGAGCACATTTTCAGCAGTTGCATGAGCAAGTAAAGGCTGGGGTCAGTCTTTCTCGCGCGCTGAGCGCAGAAACAAACCGAGCGCTATCAGCCGCGCAAGCCGGCATCGCTGTCGCCGAGCAAACCGGTCAACTCACCCGTGTCATGCGCAGTTTAGTGCTCAGTTGGCAACGACAGCGGCAGATTCAATCGCTGATCAAAGACGCGACTCGTTATCCGCTCGCATTGCTGTGTATGGGCATACTCATTGTTGCTATCTTTCTCATTTGGGTGCTACCTACCATCCAACAACTCTTTGCTGACCAATCACTACCGTCATTAACACAGTACTTGGTTGATTGCGTGACGTGGGTCACTCGTCATGGGCATAACTTAGTCATGATCCTGTGCATCATCGTGGTCTTGGTCATGTTGTTCTATCGGCTACAGAGGCGACGTTGTCAGGCGCTGATGCAGCGTTTACCTATTTGGGGTACACTGCAGCGACTTAGAATGTATCAGTCGACTTTTGAGTATCTCGCGCTCGGGTTGCGCAGTGGTATGTCGGCTGTCAGTGCAACGCGCATGGTCGCCGAACATTCAACATGGCTTCCCATGCAACACAAACTCACGCTGATAGCTCAGGCATTGAACGACGGCAACAGCTGGTCACACGCTTTTGCCCATGTAGGGTTAATCGATCCAACCATTCAGGCGTATTTACAAACGGCGGAGCATGTAGGCCGTATCGATGAGACAGTGGCACGGTTAAGTGAAGATTTTCGACAGCGTGTCGAGAGTTACTGTGAACAATTAGGAATTTGGTTAAATCCTTTACTGATGGTTATTTTAACGGGCATCATAGGATTCATGTTGTTAGCGATGTATCTTCCAATTTTCTCGCTGACACAACAATTGGCTTAGGACGTAAAAAATGGATGCATTACTTGTCGCCGCCTCTTGGCAAGCACTTTTAATCGCAGGGCTGCTCGGTGCCTCTGTCGGCAGCTTTCTCAATGTTGTGATTGTGCGCCTGCCCAAACAACTGCAGTTACAATGGAAGTATGAATGTGCGGAGCTCGCCGGTGAGCCGATACGCGAAAAAACCCAATTTAATATTGCGGTACCCGGATCGCACTGTCCTAAATGCCAACGCACGGTAGCTTGGTACGACAATATTCCTATCTTGAGCTATCTGATATTGCGCGCTCAATGTCGTCACTGCAAGGCACCCATTCCTATTTATTACTGGCTCGTGGAGATAGCCACAACAGCCATTTTTATAGCGCTCGCTTGGCAGTTTGGCCTTACACTCAGCTTTTGGGTATTCGGTAGCGCTGTAAGCTTACTGATTGCTATGACACTGATTGATTACCAACATCAATTGCTGCCTGATAACCTCACTTATCCGCTGTTATGGCTTGCTTTGCTTTGGTCACTCAGCCCTTCTAGCGCTATCACACCGAGTCAGGCAATCATCGGCGCTGTAGCGGGTTACTTAAGCCTTTGGAGCCTTTATTGGTTGTTTAAACTACTCACTGGCAAAGAAGGCATGGGTTACGGCGACTTTAAATTATTAGCCGGTTTAAGTGCCTTTACAGGCGTTACGCTGCTCCCTGTCACCGTCATCTTCAGCGCAGTCGCTGGCATTGTCATCGGTCTCGCTGTTGCGATTAAACATAAACAATCCATACCTATTCCGTTTGGTCCGTTTTTAGCGATAGGCGGTGTTATCAGCTACTTGTGGGGTGAGACGCTGCTACAATCGTATTGGCAATGGCTTGGGGTGATGTAATGAGTCGTTTCATTTTAGGACTTACAGGCGGTATTGGTAGTGGTAAAAGCGCGGCTTCTGACTATATCGCAGAACAAGGCATTGCCATTGTCGATGCAGATATTATCGC
This sequence comes from Idiomarina sp. UBA3162, assembly GCF_002364475.1. Lineage (NCBI taxonomy): Bacteria > Pseudomonadati > Pseudomonadota > Gammaproteobacteria > Alteromonadales > Idiomarinaceae > Idiomarina > Idiomarina sp. UBA3162. The sequence continues at coordinate 26,621 of NZ_DEYI01000080.1, read as the reverse complement.
ACGCGATGTCGTCGCTCCTGGCACTGAAGGTTTAGAAAAAATTAAGGCACACTTTGGCGCAGAGGTGATTGATGAGTCGGGCGCGCTCATTCGTGCTCAATTGCGTCAGCGTGTATTCGAGAATCCAGAGGAGAAAGCGTGGATTAACCAGTTGTTGCACCCGTTGATTCGTCAACAGATTGTTATCCAACTGGAGCAGGCGCAGTCTGCTTACGTGGTGTTAGTTGCGCCATTATTGCTTGAAAATGGTTTAGATGCGCTTTGTGACCGTGTACTGGTCATTGATGTCGATGAACAGACTCAATTGGTGCGTACGCAGAAACGCGACCAAGCCTCTGAGGAGCAAGTCGCCGCTATCATTGCGTCCCAAATTGACCGTGATACTCGGCTCAGCAAGGCGGACGATATTGTCAGTAATCAAGGCGACCTACGTGCCCTCTATCAACAGTTGGACACGTTACACGCACACTATCTAGAATTAGCGGCACAAAAGTGAATCTGTTTGCACCTAGCGTTTAAATCATTATCATGGGCAATCGGATTAATAAGACGAGAGACCCATGTCGGAACCAGTGCCTTACGTGATTTTCGAATACCCGTTGCAAGAACGGTTTCGCACTTATTTGCGACTCGAGCAAGGGTTTCAGCAAATCCAAACGCCACTTGATGGTACCGACCAACAAGCATTGCCGTTTTTTAATGCACTGTTTGGTTTACTGGAATTATTTGAGCGCTTCGATCTCAAAACGGAACTAAACCGTGATCTCGATGCACAAAAACAGTTTGTGCAACAGTGGGCCCGTCATCCTCAGGTTGATAAAGACATGGTCGCCCTGTTATTGGAACGCTTGGCACAGGCGCAAGAGCAATTGACTGAAGGCGCGATTTCGATTCGCACATTAAAAGATGAGCCCTTTCTTGCAGGTATGAAGCAACGCTTTTCGCAGCCCGGTTGCCAAGCCTTGTTCGACTTGCCGCAGCTTCAGACTTGGTTGAGTCAGTCGTCCGCAAGCCAACTAGCACATCAACAACAATGGCTTGCGCAAGTGTCTAGTTACCAGCAAGCGCTGTCGCAATTACTCAGTCTATTAAGAGAACGGGCTCCGTTCGAAACCGTGCAAACCAAAAAAGGCTTTTGGCAAGAAAGTACTGACCCTTTGGCTATATTGCGGATGAGAATACCTACTTCGGACTCGGTTTATCCGGTTGTTTCAGGCCATCGCCAACGGTTTACGATACGTTTAATGAGCCTGACTCAGGGTCAGAGTAACGCTTATTCTCACGATTTAGAATTTCAACTGGCTCGTTGTTATGAGCAGTAAAGGAGAGCACCACATGCCAACACAAGTCGACTGCCCAACCTGTGGAAGTAAAGTCGAATGGTCAACTAAAGCCACCTACCGCCCATTTTGCAGCGAGCGCTGCAAACTGATAGATCTTGGCGAGTGGGCGAATGAAGAGAAAGCAATTCCAGGTGAGCCGGCTCAGATTCCTGAGCAGTCTGCTAATGACGACTTCTAGTTAGACTGTGCATCCATAAGACAATCAACAATGGGCTGATTAGCATCCGGAAACTGATAGGCGTCTAGCTGCGCAATATCAGCCCAAACAAATTCTTGACCTTCCATTTGTCGAGCTGTGCCGGTGTAGGACAACACCCACCACACATCGAGTAAGACGCGCTTATCGCTATATTGATGCTCCACCACTGTCAGTGGTGCGCAGTCCGTCACAGCGATATTGCACTCCTCTTTTAACTCGCGAATAAGGGCTTCAGTCACTGATTCACCCTGTTCGACCTTGCCACCTGGGAATTCCCATTTGCCGCCTTGGTGCTGGTGACTCAGACGTTTAGCGATAAAAATTTCACCTTGCTCATTTTTGATTACGCCCACAGCAACATGCACCGTGGGCGTCGTACTATCAGCTATCATTACAGTTTACCGTGGCAGTGTTTATATTTCTTGCCCGAACCACATGGACACGGTTCATTTCGTCCAACCTTAGCGCCGCGTTGTGCTGGCTGCTGCGGGTCATCAGACTGTCCATTGGATTCTGCAGCAGCTGTGGCACTGGCTTGCTCATGTTTAAACTCACGTGGTGCACTATCGGCCGCCTTGCGCTGTTGGTCAACAGCATCAACATCTTCAGGCGCGCGAACGCGAACTCGACTCAGTAGAGTCACTACGTCAAGTTTCAAGTTTTCTAGCATCTCACTGAACAGCTCAAACGCCTCACGTTTATATTCTTGTTTTGGATTCTTCTGCGCATAACCACGTAGGTGGATACCCTGACGCAGATGATCCATCGCTGCCAAGTGCTCTTTCCAATGCTGATCAAGGCTTTGTAGCATTACTGATTTTTCAAAGCGACGCAGCACCTCAGGACCTACAAGCTCTTCTTTTTCTTTATAGGCATCGACTAACGCCTGCAATACACGCTCACGGAGGACTTCTTCGTGGAAGTGCTCATCTTCATCCAATGCCTTTTGCAACTCTAATTCAATATCAAAGTCTGCGCGCAGGCGCTCTTCAAGGTTTGGTAAATCCCATAATTCAGCGAGTGATTGAGGCGGCACATATTCACTGATGACCGCATTAATGACATCTTCGCGAATCACATTGATTGTCTCGGAAATATCACCTTCGTCCAGCAGCTCATTACGCTGTTCATAGACAACGCGACGTTGATCATTAGCAACGTCATCGTACTCGAGCAGTTGTTTACGTACATCAAAGTTGCGACCTTCGACTTTACGCTGGGCGTTCTCAATCGCTCGAGTGACCCAAGGGTGCTCAATCGCTTCACCCTCTTTCATGCCCAAACGTTTCATCATCGTTGCCATACGTTCAGAGGCAAAAATGCGCATTAATGGATCTTCTAAGGACAAGTAAAAGCGCGATGAGCCCGGGTCACCTTGACGACCTGAACGACCACGTAGCTGGTTATCAATACGGCGTGATTCATGACGCTCGGTACCAATAATATGTAAACCACCTGACTCGATAACCTTATCGTGCAGGACTTGCCACTCTTGTTTGATTTTCTCGATCTTGTCGTTGTCTGGCTCGTCTAGCTTCTCAACATCTGATTTCCAGTTGCCACCTAATACGATATCGGTGCCACGCCCCGCCATGTTCGTTGCGATGGTGACTGCACCCGGACGACCTGCCTGCGCGACGATGTCAGCTTCCTGTTGGTGGAACTTCGCGTTCAGTACTGCGTGAGGAATTTTCTTCTTCTTCAGCAAACTTGAAAGCAGTTCTGAGTTTTCGATCGATACGGTACCGACCAATACAGGACGGCCTTGTTTACGACACTCTTCAATATCCTCAGCGATGGCTTCGTATTTTTCACGGGTGGTCAGGTATATCAAATCAGCGCGATCATCACGCACCATTGGACGGTTAGTTGGGATAACCACCGTTTCAAGACCATAAATAGATTGAAATTCGAAGGCTTCGGTATCTGCCGTACCGGTCATACCGGCAAGCTTGTCATACAACCGGAAATAGTTCTGGAAGGTGATCGATGCCAACGTTTGGTTTTCATTTTGGATCTCAACGCCTTCTTTGGCTTCCATCGCTTGGTGTAAACCTTCAGACCAACGACGACCTTCCATCGTACGGCCAGTGTGTTCATCAACGATGATAATTTTTCCATCTTTGACGATGTAGTCAACATCGCGGCTGAATAAGTGGTGCGCCCGCAAAGCAGCATTAATGTGATGCAACAAGGTGATGTTAGCCGCTGAATACAGTGAGTCGTCTTCTGCCAACATACCGCGTTCTTTCAGCAGCGACTCAATATGCTCTTGACCGTTTTCGGTCAGATGCAACTGTTTGGCTTTTTCATCAATTGTGAAATCGCCATCACCGTGCTCTTCTTCGGTGTCTTCTTTTTCTTGACGCACCAATAATGGCACCAACTCATTCATTTTCTTGTACATCTCAGAGCTGTCTTCCGCAGGCCCTGAAATAATCAGCGGTGTACGCGCCTCGTCAATAAGGATCGAATCAACCTCATCCACCAAAGCATAATGCAATTCACGCTGCACACGTTCTTCTGGCGAAAACGCCATATTGTCACGCAGGTAGTCAAAGCCGAACTCATTATTAGTACCGTAGGTAATATCGGCTTGATAAGCTGCTTTTTTATCTTGTGGCTGCATCCCCGGAATATTAAATGCAACTGACATACCGAGGAATTCAAATAATGGGCGGTTAAATTCCGCGTCACGCTTAGCGAGGTAGTCGTTGACGGTGATGATATGTACGCCTTTACCTGTCAACGCATTAAGATAGGCTGGCAACGTCGCAGTTAGGGTTTTACCTTCACCCGTCTTCATCTCTGCGATACGGTTCTCATCAAGCACCATACCACCGACCATTTGTACGTCGAAGTGGCGCATTTTAAACACACGCTTACTGGCTTCGCGTACCGTTGCAAACGCTTCCTCTAAAAGGCTATCGAGCTTCTCACCTTGGTTAAGACGCTTTCTAAACTCTGTCGTTTTTTCTTTTAGTTGTTCGTCTGATAACGCCTCAAACTCAGGTTCGAGTTGATTGATTCGGTTCACGCGCTTTTGAAGCGTTTTTAAAATACGGTCGTTACGACTCCCAAATACTTTTCTGAACAAACTGCCTAGCATGAGAACGAGTTATCCTGTTTTATTCAAAATTAAAAAATTCGGTGACCCACAGTCACCGCATCTAATGATCCGAGCTGAACCGTTATTCCGCTGAACGATAAACGAAACGGTTCGGGTCTATCTGTTTGCCATTACGCAATACTTCGTAATGAACGTGAGGCCCAGTGGAGCGACCTGTATTACCCATTTCAGCAATAATCTGCCCTCGAGTGACGACATCGCCCACTTGCACATTGATTTTTTCATTATGGCCATAACGGGTTTTTAAACCACCACCGTGGTCAATTTCGACAAGGTTACCGTAACCCCAACGCTCCCCGGCCCAAGTCACGACTCCTGCACCTGTCGCTACGACTTTTACTTCCTCATCGTAGCTCGCAAAATCCAGCCCTTTATGCATTGCGGGTTTGCCGGAGAACGGATCTTTGCGCACACCATACTGAGATGATAGCCAACCACTGGTGATTGGACTGCCAGCGATGAAGCTTTCATTATTAACATTGTGATTCATCATGACAGATTCAAGTAGCGACAGTTGTTTTTGCTTGTCAGCAATTTTTGACAGCATCTGCTCAATATCAGACAGTACTTCTGTGCTTGTCGACTTAGGTAATGCAACGGCCTCAGTTTCGGGGCCGCCTAGTGGTATTTCCGAATTAAAGCTAAACTCTCCGTTACTGAGATTGGCTTTATCCGCTAAGCGCTCGCCTAATGCATCGAGTCGGCGCATATGGGCACGTAATTCGCCTAAATAGACGGTCATCGCCCCTAGACGTTTCTCGGTTTCGTTATACAGCTCGGCGACTGCCTTTGACTGTAAAGCCAAGTTTTTTTGCTCTTCGCTAATTTTGGTTTGCGCTACTGCAGGATCAACACCTTGATAACTCCAAGGCTTGAAATAAGCAGCACTCAGTAACGCGACTAATCCTAAATAGGAAAATAGTCGGCGCCGCGTCAAACGAAAACTAAAACGAATTTTGGAGCCTTTATAAAAGACTGATAAACTCATTATTACTCTCTTATTATGGGTTTACAGCAACGACCTAGCGCACATGAACTCTAAACCTAAGACCACTAAACAATGGCTGGATAATCAGCGTGATCATAACACGTTGAGCCAGTACGCACAGTTTGCCGCTCAACTACGCGATTGGCAACTACTCTTTGCACGCAGCCTACCTGCCAACCTCGCTGCTCAGTGCGAATTGCTAAATGTGCGAGATGGTCAACTCATTGTTCGCACACGCTCTGCTTCAGCGGCGAGTCAATTACGATCACTGACAACACCATTGATCAATGCATTTGGCCATGCGGGTATCAAACTCAACCAAGTTACAATCGACATCGATCCCGCGCAAAAAGTATCATCTAACACGTCACAGGGATCTGCGGTTAGTCGCCGGCAACGTCTGTTAAATCTTGCCGAGCAAAGTAGCGAACCTCTTAAAACACAGCTACTAAAGCTTGCCGATCAGATTGCTAACAGTAATAAGTTAACCCCCGACGAATAAAAAAAGGTGCATAGTTTTCACTAAGCACCTTTCATTTAATTCATCGTTTATGTCATCACATTAAGCCAACGAAGGTGACCAATATTTAATAGGCGCTTCTGCGGCTTTGTCTTCAAATGTGACAAATTCCCAAGCCGATTGTTGTTCCAACAATGCTTGTAACAACTGGTTATTAAGTGCATGGCCTGACTTGTATGCACGTAAATGACCCAGGATACTGTGTCCGCCCATATACAAGTCGCCAATCGCGTCGAGCATTTTGTGCTTCACGAATTCATCGTCATACCGCAAACCGTCAGTATTTAATACTCGAAATTCATCCAGCACAACAGCATTATCAAAGCTGCCACCTAACGCCAAATTATTTGCGCGCAGATATTCGATGTCTTTCATGAAGCCAAAGGTACGCGCGCGACTGACTTCTTTGATGAACGCCGAACTACTGAAATCCATGCTCACCGTTTGTCCGGTATCAGAGATCGCCGGATGGTCGAAGTCGATAGCAAAGTCAATGCGGAATCCGTCATGGGGTAGCAGTTCCGCCCACTTACCATCGTCTTCGACGCGGATAGGTTGCTTAATTCGAATAAATTTTTTCGCACTGGACTGTTCCTCGATGCCCGCACTTTGTAGCAGGTAAACAAAGGGGTGAGAACTTCCGTCCATAATAGGGATCTCGTGCGAATCGACCTCGATAATCAAGTTGTCGATACCCACGCCCGCAAGTGCCGCAAGTAAGTGCTCGACCGTTGATACCCGAACATCGTCTTCGTTAATCAAACACGTACACAGCTGCGTGTCCCGCACCCAATCGGCGCGTGCAGGAATATCCACCACCGGGTCCAAATCGACGCGGCGAAACACCAACCCTGTGTTGGCCGGCGCCGGGCGCAAAGTTAAATTAACCTTGTTGCCGCGGTGTAAGCCCACACCTGTGGTTGAGATCGCTTTTTTAAGTGTACGTTGTCTAATCATTAATCGAATTCACCTATCCAATCAAATCTGCTCCGCGAAAATGCGGCCCGACATTATACGACAAATGTCATGGCTGACGCAAATTTTGCTTAATTTTTACGCATCAATCCACTTGTTTGCGCAAAAATGCAGGAATATCTAAATAATCCAATTCCTTGTCAGCATTTTGCTTCGGTGCAGGCTTGCGCACTGGCTCCGCTTTTTGCTCAGCGGCTGGCTCTGACTCTTCATCATACTGAGGTGCTGCTGAGCTGCGATCCAAGTCACGGCGATACTGCGGTGCTTGCTCACGCTTAGGAGCTTGACCCGCGTTGTTAACTAACGAGATATCAGGCTTGCGTTCAGCGCCAATACCGGTTGCCACGACAGTGACACGTAATTCATCAGACATCTCAGTATCGATAACGGTTCCCACAATGACGGTTGCATTATCAGAAGCAAACGCCTTGACGGTATTACCAACCGTTTCGAACTCATCGATACTCATATCCATGCCCGCAGTCACGTTGACAAGAACACCTCGTGCGCCTGAAAGATCGATGTCTTCCAGTAACGGACTGTTGATAGCCATCTCAGCCGCTTCTTGAGCACGGTCTTCGCCACTCGCCACGCCAGTACCCATCATTGCGGTGCCCATTTCTTTCATGACTGCACGTACGTCGGCAAAGTCGACGTTAATTAGGCCTGGACGAGTAATCAGTTCAGCAATACCTTGCACAGCACCGAGCAGTACATTGTTCGCCGCGCTGAACGCATCAAGCAAGGTGGTACCGCGTCCCATCACTTTTAACAGCTTTTCGTTAGGGATGGTAATCAGTGAGTCGACACTCTGTGCCAACGCGTTGATACCTTCTTCAGCTACCGCCATGCGTTTTTTACCCTCGAACGGGAACGGCTTGGTGACGACAGCAACGGTTAAGATACCGAGCTCTTTTGCTACTTCGGCGACCACAGGTGCAGCACCCGTACCTGTACCGCCTCCCATGCCAGCAGCAATAAAGACCATATCAGCGCCTTCAAGTTGAGCGCGGATATTGTCACGATCTTCTTCTGCCGATTGACGACCGACTTCTGGATTCGCGCCAGCGCCAAGACCCTTGGTAATATCAGAGCCAAGCTGGATCGTCACATCGGCACTGTGGTTACGGAGTGCTTGCGCATCGGTGTTTGCAGCGATGAACTGGACACCTTCGATTGACTCTTTAACCATGTGTTGGACGGCGTTTCCGCCGCCGCCACCGACACCAATTACTTTGATGACGGCTTCACTTTCGTAATTATCCATCAGTTCAAACATTTTTCTTCTCCCTACCTGCTTTTACTTGCTACCCCAGCGATTAAAACTCACCTTTAAACCAGTTCTGCAGCTTTTGCCACATACCGATCACGTCAGTTTTATTGCTTTCTTGTTGCGATGCCGTCGAGTTTTCCTGACCGTACTTTAACAGCCCAACCGCGGTCGCATAAACCGGATCTTCTACGTAATCCTTTAAACCTTTCACATGCAAGGGTTTGCCAATGCGCACTGGCATTTGAAATATCTCTTCGGCGAACTCAAGACAGCCTTGCATTTTTGCGCTACCGCCGGTCAACACGACACCGGCAGCGATTTGTTCATCTAACCCACTTTGTACGATCTCGTCTCGCACTAATTCAAACAGTTCTTGATAACGTGGCTCAACGACTTCAGCCAATGTATGGCGCGACATCATACGGGCAGGACGACCGCCCACTGAAGGCACTTCAATGGTGTCTTCCATACTGACCAAACCTCGCAATGCGCAAGCATGCTCGGTTTTGATCTGCTCCGCATGGTTGGTTGGCGTACGGAATATCTTAGCAATATCACTGGTCACTTGGTTACCCGCTGCTGGGATCACCGCCGTATGACGCAGTACACCCCCCGCGTATATACAAATATCAATGGTGCCGCCGCCCATATCGACTAACGCAACACCTAAATCTTTTTCATCATCGGTGAGTACCGAGATACTCGATGCCAATGCTGAAAAAATCAATTTGTCGACTTGCAGACCACACCGCTCAACCGCTTTAGTAATATTTTTCGCCATATCATTGGCGCAGGTGATGATATGGACTTTTGATTCCATACGAACCCCAGACATACCAATCGGGCTACGAATACTCTCTTGTGAGTCAATCACGTACTCCTGTGGAAGCACATGCAAAATGCGACGTTCTTTTGCGATAGGCACCGACTGCGCAGCATGAATGACATTGTCGACGTCATCTTGAGTCACCTCGGCTTCATTAATTGGCACCATACCGCTCTCGTTTTGGCATGAGATATGGCGGCCCGAAATATTCAAATACACAGAAGCAATGCGGCAGTCAGCCATTAACTCAGCCTCGTCGACTGCACGCTGAATTGATTGCACCACCAAATTAAGATCGTTAACGCCGCCTTTATCCATACCGCGTGCTGTTGTTACGCCTACGCCGATGACGCTAATATCATCATCCGGTAACAGCTCACCCACCAAGGCGGTCACCTTGCTGGTTCCGATATCTAATCCAACGACCATTTGTCGTTCTGTGGTCTTCGACATACTCGTTTAACTCTCTTTGGCTTCTTTTGGCTGCCAACTCACGGCAACCCCCGTATCATACCGCAAATCAACGACTTCGATGCGCTGCTTTTCGTTATTGGGGTGCGATTTAATTTTCGGCAATAAATCGATAAATCGTTTCACCCGCTCAGCGGTCGCTTCACGTCCTAGTTTTAATTCAATTCCCGACTTCAATACCAAGCTCACCGAGAACCTATCAGTAAGCCGTAGCGCCGAAATACCGAGATCGTTTAACGCTAATAACCCCTGCAAATCCCGATACGCTGTCAACGTCTGTTCTACTTCTCGCTCAGGACCAAATAGTTGAGGTAGCGGCTGTTTTAGCTTGCTTTCATTAAGTTCAGCGTTAAACACTTCGCCCTCAACGTTCAACAATCGATCACCGTTCCAGTGCGCCAATGGCTTTTGTTCGGTGACATGGACCGAGAGCCTATCGGGCCATACTTTACGCAATGAGGCTTGCTTAACCCATGGCAACGCTTCAATACGTGACCTAATTTTATCGACATCGGCGGTAAAAAAACTGCCTAACGGCTCCGCCAGAATCGCTTGCCGGATAGCCGCGACATCAGTTTGCAGCAGCTCACCTTGCACATTAAATCGTGCTAACGGTACTTGTTGTTCGTCTTCCAAGACGTCCATTAAATACCACGTGCCGAATACAAAGCCGCCCATGGTGATGATGCAAATCACCACCCCTAACCAAAAGTTCCACTGCGATATGGGCGGTAACTTGGACTTTCGGCTCATTTACTGCTCCAGCGTCTGTGCCAGAATATTCCAAACCAGTTGTTCAAATGACAGTCCACGTTGCTTAGCTGCCATCGGGACTAAACTCTTCTCAGTCATTCCCGGTACAGCGTTCGCCTCTAACAAAAACCATTGACCCTGTTCATCCCGCATCGCATCGATACGCCCCCAACCCTTGCCATCCACTGCAGCAAACGCAGCAAGTGCCAGTTGGCGTAAACCTTGTTCATCGTCATCCGATAACCCAGCAGGACAATGATACTGTGTATCGTTGGCTTGATACTTCGCCGAGAAGTCATAAAACTGGTGCGGCGTCTGCAAGCGAATGACAGGCAACGCTTCACCATTTAATAACGCCACAGTGTATTCATTACCGTTAATCCAGCGCTCCACCAACACATCACTGTTGTACTGCAAAGCGTCGCGAATCGCCGTATCTAATTCGTTGGCTTCGGCTGCCACGCTCATGCCAATAGACGAACCTTCTAAAGCAGGCTTTACAATCACTTTGCCGCCAAGTTGCTTCAGTATATGCGCTGCATCCCACTGCGCATGACCCACGCGAATGACAATCGAGGGCGCAACAGGTAATTGCATACTCTGCCAAATCTGTTTGGTGCGCACTTTATCCATCGATAACGCACAGCCCAACACCGAACTACCGGTATAAGGCACACCTAGGGTCTGCAATGCGCCTTGCATTGCACCATCCTCACCGCCACGACCATGTAATACAACAAAGGCGCGATCGACGCCGAGATCAAGCAAATCGGTCAGTGGTCGTTCAGCAGGATCAAACGCGAATGCATTGATTTGTTGTGCACATAACGCATTCAACACCGCTTGGCCCGACTTAAGTGAGACCTCACGTTCAGCTGAAGAACCGCCCATCATGACAGCCACTTTTCCAAAGGCAGATGACTTCACACTGCCTCCTTATTACAATCAAAGACTTCTTGGGTCAGTCGTTTAGCTAACTGACCTACGTTGCCGGCACCTTGAGTCAGTAGTAAGTCGCCGGGCTGCAATACATCGCCAATGATATCCACCAATGCATCCGCATCGGCAACATAAATCGGGTCGATTTGTCCTCGTTGGCGAATAGAGCGACACAAAGAACGACTGTCGGCACCTGCAATCGGCGCTTCTCCAGCACCATACACTTCCAACAACAAGAGCGTATCGACTTGCGATAACACGTTAACAAAGTCTTCGTAGAGGTCGCGTGTACGTGAGTACCGATGGGGCTGAAACGCCATAACCAAGCGTTTATCGGGCCAACCTTGTCGCGCCGCTTTTATCGTGGCATCGACTTCCGATGGGTGGTGCCCGTAGTCGTCGACCACCATCACTCCCTCGGAGGTGTGTGCAGGCCAATCGGCTACGCGACATTCACCATGGTATTCAAAACGTCGGCCGATACCTTCAAACCTGTTTAATGCGCACTGGATAGCGTCATCTTCAATGCCTTCATCAGATGCCACCGCAACCGCAGCCAACGCATTAAGTACGTTATGGCGACCGGGCAGATTAAGTGAGACACTCAATGGTTCGCGTCCCGCTCGCAAAACTTTAAAATGGCTTTGTCCCATATGCTGATGGTATTCCACCGCACGCACGTCGGCATCTTCGCTAAAGCCATATGTTATGGCTTGACGACCGACACGCGGAATCAGGTCGCGCACCGCTTCGTCATCAATACACATCACCGCGAGACCATAAAATGGTAAGTTATGGAGGAAGTCCACGTAGGTATCAAGTAGGCGATTGAAGTCACCACCGTAAGTATCCATGTGGTCTGCCTCGATATTTGTCACTACCGCGACCATGGGCTGTAAGTGTAAAAACGACGCATCACTTTCATCGGCTTCAGCAATCAGGTATTTGCTTGAACCAAGGCGCGCATTACTACCTGCTGAATTGAGCAGACCACCAATAACAAAGGTTGGATCGCGCTCTGCTTGTGCGAAGATGCTCGCAACCAACGAGGTAGTGGTTGTTTTACCGTGCGTACCCGCCACTGCGATACCATGTCTGAAACGCATCAATTCAGCCAGCATTTCGGCACGCCTTACGATTGGAATTCGATGCTGTTGCGCCGCTTCGAGTTCAACGTTATCCGCTTTAATCGCACTGCTGACAACCACGACATCAGCCCCATCAACATTGCCCGCTTGATGACCGATAAAAAGTTCGGCACCAATGGCTTGTAGTCGCCGTGTGTTGGCATTATCTGCAACATCTGAACCGACCACATAATAGCCCTGGTTTAACAAAACTTCGGCAATACCCGCCATCCCTGCGCCACCGATACCAATAAAATGGATGCGCTTAACACGGCGCATTTCGGGGACATTCACAATGGTAAAGGGTTGTTGTGTGGTTTGGCTCATAACGTTCTCTCTACTGCGGGTTGCGGGTGGGATTCGCCCGCCAGAATCTGGCGACATAGCTGGACAATATGGTCTGTTGCTTGCAATTCACCAACCGAGCGTGAAAAGCTCGCCATTTTCCATAGTTGCGAAGGCGCTTGCAATAGACTTTGCAAGGACTTTGCAAGACCATCAGCGGTGAAGTCTCGTTGCGCGATCACTACGGCGCCACCTGCTTCAGCCACCGCACGCGCGTTAGCAGTTTGATGATCATCCACAGCATGTGGTAGAGGAACGAACAGAGCGGCTCGACCAATGCCACAAATCTCTGAGACCGACAATGCGCCAGCGCGACTAATAATAATGTCAGCAGCGGCATAGGTGCTCGCCATATCATCAATAAACTCGACTACTTTAACCTGTTTGTCTGTTAAGGTGACCGCCTGATAGCTTTGCTCTACAGTAGCTTTGTTGCCAGCCCCAACTTGATGAGTCACGTTCACAGTTCCATTTATCCGCGCCAGCGCTTCGGGCAGTGTTTGGTTAAATATGCGCGCGCCCAAACTGCCACCTAAAATCAGCAGATTGATTGAGTTTTGGGGTGATTCCGCTGGACGGTTGGCGGCTGCGATAATGTCTTGGCGCAATGGGTTACCCACACGGTATACGTTGCTTTGTCGCATGAGACGCTGGCTCTTCGGCCGCGACTTATCCAGAGGTAAACCGAGCAGTACGAATTGAGCCCATCGCGCCAACAGTAGGGTTGTCATACCAGGAACAGCGTTCTGTTCATGAGTTATCAAAGGGATACCGCGTTGATGCGCTACCCAGCCGACAGGTGCACACACGTAACCACCGAACGTTAGAACTAGGTCCGGTTGGACTTGCTGAAATAGTTTACGCGCTTGACGCCATGCAGATAGCAAAGTTTTCGGCATGGTTAGCAATCGTTTTACGCCATGGCCACGGAGCCCAGTCATGGCAATACGATGCAAAGGAAAGTCATTTTGCGGCACCACTTTCGCCTCGATACGTTGCTCTTCCGTACCCACCCACTCAACTCGGTGGCCTTCTGCACGCAATTGTTGAGCGACTGCCAATGCTGGAAACACATGCCCGCCGGTACCTGCCGCTGCGATTAGGATGCGACTCATTCTGCACCTCCGCGCGGCGTTACTTTCCGCCCAGTCATACGTCGTTCATGATCGATTCGAAGCAATAGTCCGACTGCTAAGCTCGAAACTAACAAGCTGGTACCGCCGTAACTCACCAGCGGTAAGGTCAAGCCTTTGGTCGGCAGCGCGCCGGAAGCCACACCGATATTCACAAACGCTTGAATACTGAACCACACGCCAATACCGTAAGCAAGGTAGCCACCGTAACGCTTTTGCACCATTAAACAGCGACGACCAATAATCAGCGCCCGCACGACCATCATCAATACCAGCGCAATCACCGCCATTACACCTAAGAAGCCGAGCTCCTCTGCAACAACCGACATAATAAAGTCAGTATGCGCTTCAGGTAAGTACTGCAATTTTTGAATACTGTTACCCAAACCAACACCAGACAGGTGACCTTGACCGAATGCGATAAGTGACTGCATTAATTGATAGCCGGCCCCAAAGGGATCTTTCTCGGGTTCCAAAAAAGTCAACAGGCGTTGCATCCGGTAGGGCTCGATAACGATAAGCAAAATCAGCGCCAACACACAGGTTATAAAGACACTGAAGAACTGCCACAATTTGGCGCCAGCCAAAAACAGCATGGCAATTGTTGTAGCTGAGAGGACAGCGACAGTACCAAAATCAGGTTGCATGAGTAGTAAAACAGACGCTAAAAACAGCAAAGCCATTGGTTTAATAAACCCTTTGGTCGCTTCACGCAATTCGACCTCACGACGATCAAGATAACTCGCCATGTAGATGTAAAAGAATAATTTAGCTAACTCCGCCACTTGGATAGTGATGGGCCCTACTTTAATCCATCGCTGTGCGCCGTTCACCGAGTGACCAACCACCAATACAACTAACAGCAGCGCCAAACCGATTAGCAACAGCTTACCGCTGTGCTTTTGCCAAAGTTGAGTCGGTACTGCAAGGCTAACGAGCAAAACAACCAGTCCCGCGCAGACATAGATGGTGTGACGAATGGCAAAATAGAACGGCTGCCCGGTGAGTTTATCTGCTGTTGGTAAAGAGGCCGATGTGACCATCACAAACCCGAACACCAGCAGCGTGATGGCCAGCGTGAACAGCGTGCGATCATAGAGACACTGTGATGCTGCCGGTCGCAGCCACGCCCACAACGCAGCACCCAAGTGCTTTCCGCGCTCGGTCATATTGAGTTGCAACTGCTGTTCACGCGCTGCGCTCATATAACCTCGCTATGTGCTGTTGGAACACCTTGCCGCGTTCTACAAAATTACTAAATTGATCAAGGCTAGCGCACGCTGGGGATAAAACCACCCAATCTTCAGGCTCAGCGATTTGCTGTGCTGTTCTCACCGCCTCAGATAGCTGTTCACAGTAACGCGCGCCTTTACGTAGTTCAGCGATTTTTTTGCCATCGCGACCAATGGTCAGTAACACATCGACGCGACTCAGTACCGGCAATAACTGAGAAAATTGAGCGCCTTTACCATCGCCACCTGCAATCAGGATTAGGCGTCCTTTAATCATCGGACGTAAGCCATTGACTGCCGCTTCCGTGGCGCCGATATTGGTTGCTTTTGAGTCATCGACCCAACGTATGCCATTCGCCTCATAAACAACCTGACATCGGTGCGGTAAACCACTGAACTGTTCAATCGCTTGTACACCTTGTTCTGGCGTCAACCCAAGTGTTTCGGCTAGCGCCAATGCGGCTTGGATATTAACTAGGTTGTGAGTTCCGGCTAACGAAAACTGATGAGCGCTCGCCAACGGTTTTCCGTGCCGCGTTATGGCAATATCCTCAGCGTTCTTAGTAAGCCCATAACCATTAGCACTTTCGTCGGTGCCAACGGTAACTAATGATTGAGGTACTTTACTGGGCCAATGCTGCGAATCCTGCCGATTTAACACGCTCACTGCCGCATGATTAAAGATATTTAATTTCGCCTGAAAATAAGCTTGTTCAGAATCATAACGATCAAGATGGTCAGCGCTGACATTCAATAGCGCAGCTCCGGCAAGCTTGAGGCTACGCGTAGTTTCCAGTTGAAAGCTCGAAAGCTCTAACACATAGGCATCGGCATCCTGTTGCAGTGCATCCAACACCGCGACGCCAATATTGCCCGCCGCGACCCAGCGATGACCGTGATATTGACCCATTTGTTCTACTAACGTGGTCACGGTAGACTTGCCGTTTGATCCCGTCACTGCCACAACGGGTCGTTGATTAAGTTGCGCAAAAATCTCAACGTCCCCAACAATAGGAACACCAGCGTCGCGCGCCATCTGAATCTTCGCGTCGCGCGTATCTAAGCCTGGGCTTACGACGATCAGATCGGCCGCAAGTAAATCTTCAAGCTGCCATCCACCCGCGGTCACTCGTTCTTCGCCAAGCAACTGCTTTACCTCATCAAGGCCGGGCGGCTGTTCGCGGCTATCAAACGTGTGAATCTCACAATGCGCAGGTAACGGACTCTTTTCACCAACCAAAAAGCGCACTACGGAGCGACCCGACTGCCCAAGGCCGAGTACCACAATAGTGTCTAGTTTTTGCCAATGAATTCGCTGTTCCATAACCCGTTAGTTACCTTAACTTCAGTGTGGCTAGACCAATAAGCACGAATATCAACGAGAGAATCCAGAAACGCACAATAACGCGTGGTTCAGGCCATCCTTTTAACTCGTAATGGTGATGAATAGGTGCCATACGGAATACACGTTTACCCCGTAGCTTATATGAACCGACCTGAAGCATGACCGATAGGGTTTCCATGACAAACACGCCGCCCATTATAAATAAAACCAGTTCTTGTCTGACTAAAATGGCGATAACGCCGAGCGTTGCCCCGAGCGCTAAAGAGCCAACATCACCCATGAATACCATAGCGGGATAAGTGTTAAACCATAAGAAGCCGAGCCCAGCGCCAACGATGGCAGCGCATACGACGAGAAGCTCGCCCGACAACGGTAAATAGGGGATCTGCAAGTACTCGGCAAAATTTACGTTACCTGATACGTAGGCAAATACACCTAAGGCGCCAGCAACCATAACCGTGGGCATGATGGCTAAACCATCGAGGCCGTCGGTAAGATTCACGGCATTACTGGTGCCGACAATGACGAAGTAACCTAAAAATAGATAGAGCAGCCCCAATTGAGGCATGACTTCTTTGAAGAACGGAACCAACAATGCAGTCTCTGCCGACAGTTGGCTGCTCCAATAAAGAAAACCGATGGCGCAACTGGCAATCACCGACTGCCAGAAATACTTCCACTTGGCGATCAATCCTTTCGGGTCTTTGCGGATGACTTTGCGATAGTCATCAACAAACCCAATAATGCCAAAACCAACGACGACAAATAGCGTTACCAGCACGTATTTATTTTCAAGGTTAGCCCATAGCAATGATGACGCCACAATCGCGGCTAAAATCAGCACACCGCCCATGGTGGGCGTGCCTGATTTACTGAGGTGACTTTCTGGTCCATCATCGCGCACGGTTTGGCCAATTTGTAAGCGTTGCAGGCGACGTATCAGCCACGGCCCTAACCAGACCGAAAGCATGAGCGCGCTTAGTACGCTGAGGATAGCCCTCAGAGTAAGGTAAGAAAAAACGTTAAAGCCGCTTTCAAACTGAGTCAGATACTCAGCCAACCAAACTAACATGCGTGTTGATCTCCCTGTGATTCTGCGTTTTTGTAGTGTTCTTGTAACGCGTTAACGACACGCTCCATGTGTGACGAGCGTGATCCTTTGACCAACACTGTGACGCGATCATTTGCCGATTGTTGTGTAATGGTTTGTAAAACTTCATTCACAAGCCCATCAATAGATGAGAAGTGTTTACCACCCCGGCCGTTAAATACTTCACTGGCACTTTGACTCAATACGCCTAAGGTAAAAAACTTACCGATACCGGCTTGAATAGCGTGCTCACCTATTTCTTCGTGGTAAGCGCGCGCTTCCGCGCCGAGCTCGGCCATATCACCCAGTACCATGATGGTTGTGCCTTGGTAGCTGCCTAACAGGTCAAGCGCCGCCTTGGTCGAGGCCACGCTGGCATTGTAAGTATCGTCGATGACAGTTAAGTTATTGGCTAACTGAATTGGCGTGAGTCGCCCTTTGACGGGTGATAAAGTTGCCAATCCAGCGATAATCTCTTCAGCGGACATGCCTATTTCAAGGGCAGCAGCACTGGCTGCCAGCGCATTCTTAACGTTATGTAAGCCGCTCAGTTGCAAAGCAACTGTCCAACTCTGGTCATTAATGCTCAACTTAAATGTGGCTTGCCCCAAGCTATTCAGTTCTATCTCACTCGCGCTAACATCAGCCTGCTCGCTCAAACCGAACGTTTGCAGACGCTTACCAGAACGGACTTTTCGCCAACAAGGTAAGTACTCACTTTCATACGGTGTTATAGCAAGCCCACTTTCGGGTAAACCTTGGAAAATTTCAGTTTTTGCTTTGGCAACACCCTGTACCGAACCAAACCCTTCAACGTGTGCGGCACTGACATTGTTTAAAATAGCCACGTCGGGGCGCGTTAATGAGGTGGTATAGGCAATTTCGCCCGCATGATTAGCGCCGAGTTCAATAACCGCATATTGGTGCTGAGCCTCTAACCGCAATAGCGTTAAAGGTACGCCTATATCGTTATTAAAATTACCAGCGGTTGCTAGCACCTTGTGGCGTTGACCAATAATGGCTGCCAACATCTCTTTAACCGTAGTTTTTCCGTTACTTCCAGTGATCGCTATGGTTTTTGGTGCCACTTCAGCTTTTACCGCAGCGCCTAACTGGCCTAACGCATAACGCGTGTCGTCAACTAGGATATGAGGAATATCGTCAGCTAGCGGTTGTTGGCTGACGATAGCCGCGGCACCTTTTTCTAGCGCTTGTGGAATAAAATCGTGAGCGTCAAACTGGTCCCCTTTAAGGGCAATAAACAATGCTGACTCTAGGGACGCACGCGTATCTGTGCTCACCTGATTGATCACCCGTTGCTTGTCGATGATACCGTGAAGCTCACCATGCACGGCGTGTGCAACCCATTCTAAAGATACATCAATCATGGCTCACCCCGCTTATCCAGTCCTGCACGAGCTGACGCTCGTTATAATCAATACGCTCTTGACCAATAACTTGATAGTCTTCGTGACCTTTGCCTGCGAGTAACACTACGTCATCTTTAGCGGCCCGCTCGATAGTATCGAGTACCGCTTGGCGACGACCTTCCATACTATGAACCTTACGTTTATCAGCAATACCTGCCATGATGTCAGCAATAATTTGCTGCGGCGCCTCAGTGCGTGGATTGTCGTCGGTCACTACCACACGATCCGCATACTCTGCCGCTACTTGGCCCATTTGCGGTCGCTTACCACGATCGCGATCGCCCCCACAACCAAATACACACCACAGCTTACCCTTGCAATGTAAACGCAAAGCTTGCAAAACCTGTTGCAACGCATCAGGTGTATGCGCGTAATCAACGACGACTAAAGGTGAGTCGCCCGCTTGAAACGCTTCCATGCGTCCAGGCACCGGCGTTAATGTCCGACAATGTTCGGCGACCGTCGCTAATGAGTGTTGTTGAGCCAACATAATTGCGACCGCACTGACCACGTTATAGACATTGAAGCGACCCAACAGCGGTGTGGCAAATTGAGCGGAGCGTCCGTGGTAACTGAGCGTAAAAGTCGTGCCATGCTCTGCAAAGGCTAACTCACTGACTCGGATGTGCGCTCGCTCGTTGCCTAGCAGTGAGATTGACAGCACGTCTGCTGTACCATCGATCCAACCTGCTAAATAACTGTCATCGATATTGATAATGCGATGGTTCAGTTCAAAGTCTTCAAACAGACGACGTTTGGCATCCACGTAATGGGTCATGCTGCCGTGGTAATCCAAATGATCACGACTGATATTAGTTGCTACTGCCGCTTCAAAATGCAAAGCCTCGACACGACGCTGGACCAATGCATGCGATGAGACTTCCATGGCGATAAAATCAGCGCCCTCGGCGACTAACGTCGACAAACGCTGTTGTACGGTGACCGCATCTGGTGTCGTATGCTTCTCGGGCAATAGTTGGCCGATCAAACCACTGCCCGTCGTACCAATCACCGCGGCTCTGTAACCCAGCTTTTCTGCTAACTGAGCCGCCAGATGTGTTACCGACGTTTTGCCATTAGTGCCAGTGACACCAACCACCGTTGCCTGCTTCGAAGGGTGATGAAAGAAGCGTCCGGCAATTTCCGATAGTTGCTCTTTAACACCCGGCATATACAGGCATACCACACCGTTTTTAGTCTCGCTTCGTAAACTAGGTCCCTCAGCCAAGATTGCACGAGCGCCTGCGGTAATCGCCTTATCCATGTAATCGCGACCATCGGTGACATACCCCGGCACAGCGACAAATAAGTCGCCGTTGGCGACTTGTCGGCTGTCCAATTTAATACCACTGACCTCAACATTAGGCACAGGCATTGGCAATGGAGGCAGTAACTCACGGAGTTGCATCTGCACCTCCTACAAAGCCCGCTGCTTTCATCGGTTGCGACGTCATATCGTCTGGTGGAACATTAAGTAGCCGCATGGTTTGCGACACAATGCTCGAGAACACCGGCGCCGCTGCTGTGCCGCCGTAATAGTCGTCGGTTCCTGGTTCATTGATGGTGACAACGACCACAATTTCAGGATTGGATGCCGGTGCAATCCCGGCAAACAGAGCGACATACTCGTCACCATAACCACCGGTCGCACGCGCCTTGCGGCTAGTGCCCGTTTTACCAGCAATACGATAACCTGGCACTTGCGCTGCAGTGGCGGTACCGTCAGAAACGACGCGTTCCATCATGTGCAGAACAGCACGGGTATTGTCGGGGTTAAATACTTGTTCAGATTCAGGTTTAGATTCGCGACGAAATACCGTTAGGGGCATGTCGCGTCCACCGTTAGCTATCATCGTATACGCTTTTGCGAGTTGGAGCGTGGTCGCAGACAGGCCGTAACCATAAGACAATGTTGCCAACTCAAAATCTGACCACCGACGACGCGTGGTCAATAGTCCGTAGCTCTCACCTAAAAGCGACACCCCGGTATCGGAGCCAAACCCAGCGTCGAAGTATGTTTCGAGCAGTTTATCAACACCCAGCTCAAGCGCCATAGTGGTAACACCCACGTTAGACGAGTGCTCCAGTACCTCGGTCAGCGACAATTTGCCCAAGTTACGGTGATCACTCACGCGGCGACCGCCGATACGCAACCAACCTGGATTGGTATCAATGATATCGCCCACTTTATGGGTGCCATGCTCTAACGCGCTTAATACGACTAAAGGCTTGACAGTAGAGCCGGGCTCGTAGGCATCGGTAATCGTACGGTTACGCATCTTAAAGCTTTGTAAGTCCGCACGATTATTAGGGTTGTAGGACGGGCTATTGACCATAGCCAACAGTTCACCTGTTTTTACATTGACCACAACAGCCGAACCCGAAGTTGCCTGATTGTAGCGCACGGCTTTTTTCAGCTCGGTATAGGCAGTCGCTTGGATCCGCTGGTCAATGCTAAGTGTTAATTGTTTAGGTGGCTGCGCATCTGTTTGGCTAATTTCCTCAATAACCCGCCCTTGCGCGTCCTTGCGGTAAACTCGCTTACCGGGGGTACCGGTTAAGTGATCATCATATAATAGTTCAAGCCCTTCCTGACCTTGACCATCGATATTGGTAATACCCACAACATGTGCACTAATTTCTCCGGTTGGATAATACCGACGCGATTCTGTTTTTAAGTAAACGCCCGGAATACCAAGCTGACGCACGTAGTCCGCTTCACTGGGTGATACTTTACGCTGTAAATAAACAAAGCGACGGTCGGGGTCGTCGACTTTAGCTAATAGTTCATCTCGATTCATTCGAAACGTTTCCGCTAGCGCTTGCCAACGGCGCTGATCAGCAAGCGCGCCGCTTTCTGCAATACGCTTCGGATCGGCCCAAACCGTTTCTACCGGAACACTCACCGCGAGCTCTCGGCCATTGCGGTCGACGATCATGCCCCGTTGCACGCCTAAACTATCGGAACGCAGACTACGCAGGTCACCTTGCAAGGAGTACTGCTCTGGATTGATCACTTGAATATAGGCGGCTCGCGCTACCAAGATGCTAAACACAAAAAACAGCACGCCCAACGCGGTGACAAAGCGCCAGCGCGTACCCGCCGGACTAAGCTTCTTAGTATTACGTTGGTTTTTCTTGGGTGCGCGCTTTATTGCCATGGCACTAGCACCTCATGTTTGGCATCGACATCGATCATGCCGAGTTGTTCTTGAGCAATCCGTTCGACGCGACTATGTTCAGTCAGTGCAGTTTGTTCGAGCACCAAGTGACGCCACTCACGATCGATTCTATCTTGTGTCGACAATAACTCATCCCGCTCACTGGTCAGTAAGCGATTTTGATGGGCGGTGTAGATCACAGTTAATGCTGATCCAATCACAGCGATCGCGAGTGCAATCACCCATTTGAAGCGCGTTAAGTCTTGCAGCAGCATGACCGGCAACGAAGGATAGCGTGTCTTAACCATGTGCTAACCTCCGTGCGATACGTAACACCGAACTGCGTGCGCGTGGGTTCAACTCAAGCTCTGCTGCACTGGGTTTAATCGCCTTGCTTTCCAGTGCTAAACGACGATCTTTATTCAGTTCTGCTTCAGTGATCGGCAGCCCAGGGGGTACCTGTTTGGGTTGGCTGTGAGTTCGCATAAAGCGTTTCACGATGCGATCTTCCAAACTATGAAAACTGATGACAACTAGGCGCCCATCTTCTTTTAACGCAGTCAACGACGCTTCTAGCGCATCTTCGATTTGTTCTAACTCACGATTCACATGTATGCGAATCGCCTGGAAGCTACGGGTCGCAGGATGCTTATGCTTTTCTTTCGATGGCACTAACCGGCCGATCAACTCAGCTAGTTGACGGGTTCGAGTAAACGGCTTTTGTTCACGATCATGAACAATGGCTCGCGCAATTTTTCGCGCAAACCGTTCTTCACCGTAGGTTTTCAACACATAAGTAATATCATCTTCTTCGGCGTAACTAAGCCAGTCTGCAGCCGTTTCACCACGACTGCTATCCATACGCATATCTAAAGGTCCGTCACGCATGAAACTAAAACCACGCTCAGCATCATCAAGTTGTGGGGATGAGACGCCAAGATCAAATAAAATACCTGTGACTTGGTGAGCAAGCTGTTGCTGCTCTATGATGCGCGCAAGATCGCTAAATGGGGTGTGAATAATACTAAAGCGCTCATCATCTGCCAGCGCTTGGGCTGACGCTATTGCCTGTGGGTCTTGGTCAAGGGCAATGACACGCCCTTTGGGGGATAATTTGTTCAGTAACGCACGCGTATGACCGCCACGACCGAAGGTGGCGTCTATATAGATCCCATCGGGGTCCGTCACAAGTGCGTGAATGGACTCCTCGAGGAGCACTGAAATATGCGGTGCGTTTTGCTCAGTCATTAAAGTGAAAAGTCTTCTAGTCGTTCATTTAACTCAAAGTCACCTTCTTGTTCGACCTTGAGATCCTCTGCAATCTGCTGCTGCCAAGCCTCTTCTGACCAAATTTCAAATTTATTCAGTTGCCCAACTAACATCAGTTTTTTCTCTAGCCCTGCATGCAAACGCAGCGGCGAGGAAATCAGTAAGCGACCATTTTTATCCATGTCGCAATCGTCAGCGTGGCCCAGTAAAAGGCGCTGCAAGCGTCGCTCGGTGGGGTTCATGCTGGATAACTGTGTCAATTTTTTCTCGATGACTTGCCATTCTGGTAATGGGTATAACAACAGGCACGGCTGCTTGATATCGATGGTGCAGACCATCTTACCGTCACAGTCGATCGACAGCGCATGACGATACTTGGCGGGTATAGCCAAGCGTCCTTTACTGTCTAAGTTTATTGTTGTTGCACCACGAAACATGATGTCACCTGATCGTTGCGATCCACAATTATCCACAAATCCCCACAATGTTACAGTCTAGGTAGATAAGATTCCCACTGTCAAGTTTTATCACGCGCCTAAACACGCTTTTACACAGGCTTTATCAGCTCCGAGGAATAGCTTGAGAGCCGTTAAGAAAGATATCGATCTCAACGCAGACCCGATCGGGATCAGTTAAGTGAATGATAATTATAAATTAATTAGGCGTTATAACTGGACGGTCAATAAAGAAAGGAGGTGAAGAAGCCCGCCGATAAGCCGGGTTTTGTCGTGGACAATCATTCATCTAGTAATACGGTTGCCCGTATTCTCAAGCAGTCTACCCGGGTTCAACGCGGGCCGCGCCAACGAACCCCTATTTGACCTTGCTCCGAGTGGAGTTTACCGTGCCACGTACTGTTGCCAGACGCGCGGTGTGCTCTTACCACACCCTTTCACCCTTACCTGAGCCGCAAGCGGCCATCGGCGGTTTGCTCTCTGTTGCACTAGTCGTCAGCTTTCACTGCCCAGGCGTTACCTGGCACTCTGCCCTATGGAGCCCGGACTTTCCTCCCCTTACCGAAAACGATAAGCAGCGATTGCCTGGCAGGCTTCTTCAGGCGGCGATTCTACGCATTTAGCCGACGCTATACAAATGTTTTAGTCGTCTGACTGGGCAATCGCCCATTGGTAAAGTGCATTTTTGCGGCCACCATAAAGCTCAGCTGTCACCGCGGCTGCTTTTTTCAAAGGCAGGTGCTGCATTAATAAGGTAACGGCGCGTTGCTGCTCCACGCTGATTTGATCGTCCTGCGCGGTTTCCTTCTCGACGCCACCGATCATCAACACCATTTCGCCGCGCTTTTGGTTGCTGTCTTCATGCATTTGGGCAAGCAATTCACTCGCGGTTCCGCTCAAATAGGTTTCATATTGCTTTGACAACTCACGGGCTAACACCACATGACGACAGGGCAAGATTTCAGCGAGATCTTCAAGGCATGATTCAATCCGGTGCGGGCTTTCATAAAACACAACAGAACGGGTTTGATCGGCTAGGTGTGCAAACGCCTTTTTACGCGCCGCAGATTTGGCGGGCAGGAAGCCCTCAAACATAAATTTGTCCGTTGCTAAGCCAGAACCGGCGAGCGCCGTTACAAAAGCGCAGGCACCTGGTAACGCGACAACGGGGATCTGCTCCGCGCGACATTCGCGCACAATCACATAGCCGGGGTCACTGATGAGCGGCATGCCGGCGTCACTGATCAATGCAATATTTAAACCTTGCTTCAGCTTTTCAATCAGTTGCCCTGCTCGACTACTCTCGTTGTGCTCATGCACTGACAACACCTGCGTACTAACATTATATTGTTGCAGTAAAGGTCTACTATGACGTGTATCTTCCGCAGCAATTAGGTCAACCTGCTGTAAAGTCGTCACCGCTCGTTCCGTCATATCCGCCAAATTACCTATTGGAGTCGGCACAATATATAACGTTCCTAAGCTTTGCGATGACTTTTCACTTTGTTGCTGTGACATGGTGATTCCGTTGTGTTGTAATTCGAGTAGCGACTTATAGTATCATTTAACTTTAAACACGTGATAATTTTGCTAGGCGGTGAGTGTGAACGTATCGAGTCAATCTAAAGGTTTATCATTAGCGACCTACGCTAAACGGGCTATCATTTGTTTGGCCGCCGCCTTGCTTATAAGCTGTGCACAGTCGCCTCAGCGCAGTACTCAGCCAACCACCTCACCCGTTGAGCAAAACGTTGTTACACCTGCCAATAAAGGCGATACCTTGACCGCCGAGCAGTGGCTGGAAAAAGCGCGTAATGAAGGTAATGCAGCGAGCCAACAAATGGCATTAGTCGAGGCCTCTTTCGCGTTTCAGAATCAGGGCAATTATCAACGCAGCGCAGCTATTCTGTCGCAACTTGACCCAACGACAATGCGCCCCTCAGATAAACGGTTATATGCGCTGTCGCTGGCACGCTGGTATCATCATAGTGGTGAGTGGCAACAAGTGGTTGAACAACTTGCTCCGATCATGAATCAATTCACTGATCGCCAGTTAAAACGTACCTCCTTGTTGCTCATCGCCGACGCTTACCAACAGCAAAAGCATTATTGGCAAGCCTTGAGTTACTTAGATGAGGCTTATCAAACCGATAGTAATATGAACCTCGATACGCTGTGGTCGGTCGCGCGCCAAGTGAACAGCGAGCAACTACCTTCACAACGCCCCAACCGTACGAGCTTGGCGGGTTGGTGGCGGCTGATTGAGTCCACTCACCGGGCGCAATCTGCCGATAATCTGAAACAGGCGCTCGAGCAATGGCTAACTGCCTACAATCAACATTATGCCCGTTCAATTGTTGAGAGTTTCATAACTCATAACGACTTTCAGGTGATTAAAGAAGTGGCGGTACTGCTGCCGTTGTCGGGGAGTTATCGACTACAAGGCGAAGCCGTGCGCGATGGCATTATCGCGTCAGCGGCGCAGCTCGCTGACGTGCATGTACGATTTTATGATACTGAAGCAGAAGACTTAACCGCACTGCAAGCCCGTCTGCTTGAAAACGAGCAGCAATTCGTCATCGGGCCGCTATTGAAAAAACATGTCAATGCTTGGGTT
>NZ_DEYI01000106.1:4556-9543 GCF_002364475.1 Idiomarina sp. UBA3162 | reverse complement strand
GGTAAAATCGACGGGCTTATACGCACCGTATCCCATACCCACAGCGGTATTTGCACCATTGATGCTATTCAGATAAGTAATCGTGGAAACATCTTCCGGCTCATTAAAAAAAGAAACCGGTAAAGTCATTCCGTCGTACAGAAACGCTTGATAAGGCGCGATGGGTTTCTGTAAGAAGTTATTGTTTGTATTCGCCGCTAACGAATTAACGATAAATTCGTATTGTGCAGGTGTTAGCTCCTCAACTTCTTCGATATCCGTAATACCAAGGCTGGCAAGCTGTGCCGCTGTTAATTGGCTTAAATCAATGTCGACATTGGTCGGAAAGCTTGAGATACCTACAATGAACCCTTGCTCGTTCATGTCACGCGGAAAGCTACTACGGAAGTTATCTGCCGTTGCAATTTCTTCAATCGAAAAAGTGTCGGCGGCTGCAGTGGTACTGCAGGCTGCCAATACGCTCGCTACCAATAAATGCTTAGAAAATGGTTTCATCACGGTTAACTACTCTGTTTTGATAAATTTTCGAGTTCTTCCCAACGCTCTAAGTAGCTCATCAGTTGCTCTTCAAGAGCCCCTGCCTGCTCCATCACGGGCTGCGTGACATCGATGGGTTGAGAGAAAAACTCCGGTTCATTCATTTGTTGCTGCAGTGTTTCGATATCAGTTTCTGTCTGTTCTATTTTTGCAGGCAACTCATCGAGTTCTCGTTGTAACTTGTAGGATAACTTTTTCTGCTTAGTTACTGAACCCTTGTTGTTACTTTGTTGTGTAGACGGCTTGTCAGACTCTTTAGGAGTCGATTTGGTTCCATAATCAGGTGAACTTTTACGCGCAAGATAGTGTTCAATCTCAGAAAAACCACCAAAAATCTCGGTGATCTGACCCTCACCCTCAAATAACAAAACGGAGGTCGCCGTATTATCCACGAATTCACGGTCGTGGCTTACCAATAACACTGTGCCCTCGTAGTCGGCAATAATTTGCTCAAGTAACTCGAGCGTCTCAATATCCAAATCGTTGGTAGGCTCATCGAGTACCAAAATATTGCTTGGTTTGAGCAGTATTTTGGCCAATAGCGCGCGGTTGCGCTCACCACCGGATAAAGCACGCACCGGCGTGCGCGATTGTTTAGGGCTGAATAAGAAGTCCTGTAAATAACTTAGGATATGGCGGGGTCGACCTTGGAATACGATGTCTTGTTTACCATCACCCACGTTATCCATTACTGACTTCTCAGGATCGAGTTGCGATCGGTGTTGGTCAAAGTAGGCTACTTCTAGGTTAGTTCCGAGTTTAATAGCGCCGGCATCAACACGCTGTTCACCCAAGATAACTTTAATCAGTGTACTCTTACCGCATCCATTCGGACCGACAAGCGCTACCTTATCGCCACGTTGTAACAGCAAGTCGAGATCATGAATGATCGGTTTATCAAAACTCAATTCAACGTGCTCGCCCTCAAACACGCGCTTGCCAGAACGCTGCGCCTGATTAACTTGCATCTTCGCACTGCCCTGCAACTCGCGTCGTTGTGCCCGCTCTTTACGCAATTGCTGCAATGCTCGTACACGGCCTTCATTGCGTGTACGGCGGGCTTTAATGCCTTGCCGAATCCAGGTTTCTTCAGCCGCAAGCTTCTTATCAAACTCTGCATTTTGCGACTGCTCAATCTCCAGTAGCTCCTGCTTCTTCGCGATATAATTATCGTAGTTACCAGGAAAGGACGTTAAATGGCCACGGTCTAAGTCAACGATACGAGTTGCGAGTTTGCGTATGAAAGCACGGTCATGGCTGATAAATAAAATAGCGCCATTAAACTGCAGTAGCTGTTCCTCAAGCCACTGCACCATGTCGACATCCAAATGGTTGGTAGGCTCGTCGAGTAATAGTACATCGGGGTCGACAACGAGTGCCCGAGCCAACGCGACACGTCGCAACCAACCGCCAGATAGCTGTGACATAGATACATCCGCTGGCAGACTTAAACGAGTTAATACTTGCTCGATACGTGTCGCAAATTGCCAGCCATTTTGTGCATCAATTTGAGTTTGCAGGTTATCGAGCGCTTTCATCATTTCATCACTCGGCTCATCGGCAATCATACTCGATAAGCGATTAAATTCATTAAGCTTTTCACCCACATCGGCAAGCGCCTGAGCAACGTAATCATAGACTGACATTTCTAACTGTGCGGGCGGATCTTGAGGTAAACGTGTGACGACCGTATCGCCTACATATTGTACCTGACCGTCATCAAGATTGATTTCTTGGTCAATGACTTTCAATAAAGTCGATTTGCCCGCCCCATTACGACCGACTAAACACACTCGCTCGCCAGCCTCTAATATAAATTCAGCATGATCAAGAATGGCATCAGCGCCAAAAGCCAACTGCGCATCCTGAACGCGTATCAAACTCATGATTCAATAAACTCCTTTGCCTTTTGCGCATCAAAAGGCCAACGCAATTCGTTATCATCGACATCAACCAATACCGGCACGAGCCAACCATACTCTTTTTGAAGCGCTTCATCGGTGCTTATGTCGACCACACCTAATTCTATGGGCTCATCCAGGTCTAGTTGATTAATGAGCAATAATGCCTCGTTGCACAAAGGACAATGAGGCTTAGTTAGTAAATAGAGCACGCTTCCGCCTAGTATTCTTTACTAATAATGAAGTAGTGATGAATGCCCTTATGACGTTTGAAGTCTTCTGGGATTGAGGCATCCGTTTGGTTATTGACCGAATAACCTGCTTTATCTAACCCTTCTTCATCAATTTTAAATTTCTTACGGTTATTGGAGAACAAGATCACCCCACCTTCGTTTAGCAAACGGCCAGCCGTTTTGATTAAACCTACGTGGTCGCGCTGAATGTCGAGTGTACCGGTCATGCGTTTTGAATTACTGAATGTAGGTGGATCGATAAAAATAACGTCGTAACGTCGATCATCACGCTGATCGCGCATCCAGGTAAAACAGTCCGCCTGAATAAACTCGTATTGTTCACCCCTTAAACCATTTAAATCGAAGTTACGCTCGCCCCAAGCAAGATAAGTCTTTGACATATCGACTGATGTGACAGAATGCGCGCCGCCAAGTGCCGCTTGTACAGAGGCAGTACAGGTGTAGCTAAATAAGTTCAGCACATCGAGATCTTCGCACTTATCAAACAGCTCCTTTCTCACCAAGCGGTGGTCGAGGAATAAGCCCGTATCCAAGTAATCCGTCAAGTTGACCTCAAACTGAGCACCGTACTCTTGTACATTAAAAATCACGCTGTCTTGTTTCTGACGATTGCGACGCTCGTATTGCTCTTGTCCTTTCTGGCGTTTACGTACTTTGAGTACGATATTGCTTGAATTAAATGGCAGTGTCTCAGCGACCATTTCCACTAGGTGCCAAAGACGATCAGTCGCAACGGCATCAGGAATCGTTTTCGGTGGTGCGTACTCTTGTATCACTAAGTGATCACCATAAATATCAATCGCTGCGTTATATTCCGGCAAGTCAGCATCGTACACCCGCCAAGCGTCTAAACCCTCTTTACGCGCCCATTTCGAAAGTTTAGAGTAATTCTTTTTAAGTCTATTAGATAAATCTTCAGATTGACTTTCTGTAAATTCAACTTGCTCTTTAGTAAGGTCGAAAAGTGCCAGCGTGGTGGCAATAGGACCATTCATAAAGGCATATTTTTTATGGCTCCGTAACTTTAATCGCTTCAGCAGGCTTTCATCTCCCGCCAGTAGCGCAACCTGCCAACCTAAAAATGATTGCTTTAACTGACGACCAAAACGGCGATATAGAAGCAGTGTCTCAACCTCTTCACCTAGGCGTTCACCATACGGCGGATTGGCAATGAGTAAGCCTTGTTTAGCAGGTGCTTGGATATCCAACGCATCAGCTGTATCAAACTGAATAAATTGACCCAATTGGCAGCGTGCGGCGTTTTCTTTGGCAATACCAATGAGCTTAGGGTTCATGTCACTAGCATAAAAGCGTGCTGTCATTTCATTACGGCCGGTTTTAAAGCGCTGTTCGGCCTCCTCAAGCACGCTGTGCCATACGCTACGGTCATGCCCGACCCAGCGCAAAAAGCCCCAGTCACGGCGATTTAATCCAGGTGCTTGGTCAGCCGCCATCATGGCCGCTTCAATAACCAATGTACCCGAGCCACAGAACGGATCAAGAATGACGGGTTCATCCTGCTCTAACTGCTGCTGAATCCCAGCACGCATCAGCACTGCTGCGGCAAGCGTTTCACGTAAAGGCGCCTCACCCTGTTGTTTACGGTACCCACGTTGATGCAATCCGCCACCGGAGAAATCAAGTGACCAAATGAGCTCATTTTTGTGGTAACGCGCATTAACGCGGATATCGGGTACTTGCTTATCAACATTGGGGCGTTGTGCATTTCGACCACGGAAGAAATCAATGATACCGTCTTTAACGACCTGAGCACCAAACTGGGTATTGCGTATTTCCTCATTGGTGCCATGAAAATCCACCACAAAGCTGTGCGTGTCACGCATTACCTGAGTCCAGTCGTAGACGCTAATCGCTAGCTGAATCTGCTCTGCGTTTAATGTCTCTGCACGACCTAACTCCACCAGCACGCGACTGGCTAACCGAGACCACAACGCGATGGTGTAAGCGAGCTTCAGTTCCGAATCCACATAGCATCCAGCTTGAGTCACCGTAATTGACTGCGCACCCAGT
Organism: Idiomarina sp. UBA3162; assembly: GCF_002364475.1. Lineage (NCBI taxonomy): Bacteria > Pseudomonadati > Pseudomonadota > Gammaproteobacteria > Alteromonadales > Idiomarinaceae > Idiomarina > Idiomarina sp. UBA3162. The sequence goes on along the minus strand of NZ_DEYI01000106.1, from coordinate 4,820 downwards.
GTTTTTAGCTCAGTTTCTAGTAATTGTTCCATGCCCTTCGCGCAGGATACAAATAAACGCAACATAGTTTATTCCATTCAGTAATTTGCTCGCGATTATAGCGTTTCTGGGTCAATGTGTCTTTAAAACCCTGTGAACTGAACAAAGGTTGTTCGGTATGTGTGTTTTTTATGCATTTGAACTGTATATTTGAAAAAAGCGCTTGCGTAAGCATGAGGACGTGTATATTATGCATCCCACATCGGACGCGGGGTGGAGCAGTCT
>NZ_DEYI01000106.1:1042-4183 GCF_002364475.1 Idiomarina sp. UBA3162 | reverse complement strand
CAAATCCTGCCCCCGCAACCAATTCCGATGCCTTCCATTGCACTTCCTGTTTTACTCTTGTCTAAACTAAGCATCTAATAAACAATTATATACCCTGTTTGAAGAAGCACACCAAGAAACGCTGATACGTTAGGCTAAACGTTGGTTGGATAACATCGTTTGACGCATTTCAAGCGTTGAGGGCAGTAAGCGATTGTGCAGCACTTTAATGACATGGTACTGCTTAAGTGTCTTGATAGGTGAAAGCTGCATATCTCCTGACAACAATAAGCACGATGCAAACTCCTCGTCACGGTCGATAATCAAACATAAACCATCATCAAAACCGCTATTAAGCTCACAAATATGGCGTTCAGGCGCCCACTCTTCGATATTCGACTTCTGAAAATGCCAACTCTGTGGCATTTGTGGACAGCCAAAACGCACGAACGCCGCAGCACAAAGCGCAGCATGCTCGAGTGAGGTTCCAATTTCTTCTGCAGAGTAACCTTCTAACACGTCGACGAAGTTCTGAAGTAAAGTAAGATCTTCGATATTAAAAGGCGCTGAGGAAAAATCAACATTCACAAGTTGCTTGTGTTTATAGGGCAATCGGAAAGGCACGCCATCCCCTGTCTGAACGGACAATGGTTGAGCATGATCATCGTAGAGCCAGCACATGTGTTGATTAAGTTCCAACTTGCGCACCTTTATTATTATGAATGTTGTTATAAAATTGCCAAATAGAGTACCCAAAGTCACCCAACTTTACAAGATATTCACAATATCCTTTATCAGCTTGGGTCCTTTGTAGATAAATCCTGTGTAAACCTGTACTAACGCCGCACCTGCATCGAGTTTCTCTTTTGCCGCTGCGGCCGAGTCAATCCCACCGACACCTATGATAGGGATCGCGTCATCGAGCACATCACGCAAAAGACGAATGACATCGGTACTTCTATCACGTACAGGCTTGCCACTCAGACCGCCGGCCTCATCAGCTAACGTTTTATCGGACAATCCATCACGGGACAGCGTCGTATTGGTCGCTATCACACCATCAATGCCCTGCTCGTTAAACGCTTCTGCCATGGTACGCACTTCTTCTGCGCTCAGATCAGGTGCTATTTTAACGACCAGCGGCACATATTTGTTATGTACTTCCGCCAGCTTTTTCTGCTCAGCTTTTAAGCCAGCTAACAAACTGTTTAATGCATCGCCATGTTGGAAGTTACGCAACCCAGGTGTATTGGGCGAAGAAATATTGATAGTGACGTAGTCCGCATAAGGATAAACCTTAACTAAACACGCAATGTAGTCCTGCAGGGCGTCTTGCTCTTCAGTGACTTTGTTTTTACCAATATTAATACCTAACACGCCTTTATACGTGCGTTGCTTGACCTGTTCAACAAGCGCATCAACACCGTCATTATTAAAACCCATTCGGTTAATGATGGCTTCATCTTTGACTAAGCGAAATAGTCTAGGTTTTGGGTTGCCCGGTTGAGGCTTGGGTGTCACAGTCCCCACTTCAATAAAACCAAAGCCCATTTGCCCAAAACCGGTCATGCAGCGAGCATTCTTATCAAGCCCGGCGGCGAGTCCCACCGGGTTAGGAAACTGAATACCCATTACTGTGACCGGCTTGGCGGGCAACTTCTGGCGCCAAACCATCGATAGCGGGGTGTTAGCAAAGCGGCGTAAAAAACCAAGCGTCCAGTCGTGTGAACGCTCGGCATCTTGGTTAAACAGCCATTTTCTGACCAGGTTATACACTAGGCTGAAACCTTAGGCGCACAGTTGTGGCTCAACAGCATCAGTTCACGGAGTGCCACTGAGAATTTAGCAAACTCATGACTCTTCGTGGTGCGGAAGTCCGATAACATCGACTGCCAACGTTGCAACAGTGACTCGTTTTGCTCCATCCAGTCATCAAGCATTTGGAGTGGTTCACCAATATCTGAGGCTGACTTCAGCACGACTAAAGTCAATGCGCGTTGCTGCCAATCTAACTCTTCGCGGAATGCAGCCCGTGCTAACGCTTGCCAGTGGTTGGCTACTGGTTGATTGTTAATCTGGTTCAAGAACCAATGCAGGTTCAAACGCGCTCCCAGATAGAAATACATATTACCAACCGTCTGGTACGACTGCTTAGTGTCATCAGCGATCTCAGCGATATCCATCGCAGAGAATACCGTGCTCAAGCTTGCAACTTCCTGAGCTAACTCTTTTGGAAGCCCCTGCTCTACATAGCGATCGATTGATTTCTGAATAACCGTTGCTTCATCTTCATTCATGTAGCTCAAGCAATTCTTGCGTAAGTCATCAAACGCCGGCATATAGAAGTCGATATGCTCCTGAATACCGTTCAACTTGGTATTGCGATGACGCAGGAACCAACGTGTTGCGCGGCGTACCATACGACGCACTTGGAACAAGATATCGTTCTGTGTTTCAGCAGGCACTTTGTTGTTTAACGCTTCGATAGCATCCCAAAGTTCTTCAACTCGGAAACACTCACGCGCTACAACAAACGATGACGCCACTTCTGCGATCGTTGCACCGGTTGCTTCTTGCTTGCGGTAAACGAAGTTAGGTCCCATATCGTTAACAATGGTGTTCGCTAACTTGGTTGCAATAATTTGACCTTTCAATGGGTGTGACGCCATTGAGTCCGCAAACTGCTTTTGTAACGGCTTAGGGAACGAGCGGAATAATGCTTTACCGTGGAAAGGATCCTCAGTGATCTCGTCGGTAATCAATTGTTCTTTCAGTACCATTTTCCCATATGCCGTAAGTACCGACAATTCAGGACGCGTTAAACCTTTGTTTTGTGCTTGACGTTCAGCCAACTCATCATCAGATGGCAAGAACTCAAGTGTACGATTGAGCGCACCATCACGCTCTAATTGATGAATAAAGCGTTGTAGTTCTTTAATCTGGTCGGCACCACGCAGCGCGGTAATCGATAGCGATTGAGTCTGACGATTACAGTCATCAAGAACAATCTCAGCCACTTCGTCAGTCATGTCGTAAAGTAACTTGTCGCGCTGTTTCTTAGTGAGGTCACCATTATTGACCAAACCATTCAGCAAGATTTTGATATTCACTTCGTTATCTGAACAGTCCACGCCACCGACGTTATCGACAAAGTCGGTATTA
>NZ_DEYI01000106.1:577-725 GCF_002364475.1 Idiomarina sp. UBA3162 | reverse complement strand
CGTTATCGACAAAGTCGGTATTAATACGGCCACCGCGCTGAGCAAATTCAATACGACCCAGTTGGGTTAAACCTAAGTTACCGCCCTCACCAATCACTTTGGCTTTCAATTCTGCACCGTTAACGCGCAGTGCGTCATTGGCTCGGTC
>NZ_DEYI01000106.1:0-233 GCF_002364475.1 Idiomarina sp. UBA3162 | reverse complement strand
CCGACATCAGAATCGGTTTCATCCTTACCTTTGATGTAGGTACCGATACCACCGTTCCAAATAAGGTCCACTTCCATGGTTAGACACGCACGAATAAGCTCGTTAGGTGTCATTGACTTCTTCTGTGAACCGAGCATTTTCTTCATTTCTGGCGAAAGCTCGATGGCTTTGGCACTACGACTGAAAATACCGCCACCTTTAGAAATCAATTCTTTGTTGTAATCTTCCCAGCT
>NZ_DEYI01000032.1:3760-4582 GCF_002364475.1 Idiomarina sp. UBA3162 | reverse complement strand
GTCTCAGCTAACTGTGAATAACGAATGATGACATTGGGACTGTCAGTGAACACAGAAAAACCGACATCAGGCTCATAAGTCACGACCTTAGTCACTTTAAAGCGGCTATTACCCACTTCAATAGCGTCGCCCATTTCAAGCGATAGCGCTTGGAATAGACTCGATGCGACCCAAGCTTCTCCAGCTGGAGGTAGTGTGTTGGTGACTTGCCCTTCAACAAAGGGCTTATCGGCCACTTTAAGCTCGCCTCGTAGCGGATAACCATCGGATACCGCCTTAATATCGACGAGTTCAAGCTTATCGTTAGCAAACGCCATGGAGTTAAATATCACTCGCCACGCGCTCTGAATCCCCTCCTCATCCGCTTTATCAAGCCACTCTTGAGGAATATCTCTGCGTGAACTTAATACTCGATCAGCTGCGAGAAACTCGCTACTACGTTCGAGTAATCCGGATTGTAGGCGCTCACTAAATAACGACAGTGATAAAACCGCGGTCACCGATAAAATGATAGCGAGCGCCATGATCGTGAGCTCACCGCGCTTGAGCTCCTGCTTGAGTAAGCGAAACGATATTTTATGCCACATCTTGCGACGCCTCCGCTAGCTGCCCTGCCTCCATGTTTAGGATACGCTGACAGCGTTTCGCTAACGTGGTGTCGTGAGTCACCATCACAAGGGTCGTGCCATAGTCTTTATTGAGATCGAATAATAACTGTTCGACCTTATCACCCGTTTTACTATCAAGATTCCCGGTGGGTTCGTCAGCAAATAAAATCTTTGGTTGACCGACAAACGCGCGCGCAATCGCGACGCGTTGCTG
>NZ_DEYI01000032.1:2266-3434 GCF_002364475.1 Idiomarina sp. UBA3162 | reverse complement strand
CGCGTTGCTGCTCACCACCCGACAGTTGATTGGGATAATGGTGCCAGCGATCTGAGAGGCCGACCTTTTCTAACAGCTCACGCGCCTCTTTCTCTGCGCCTTTGTGGCCGGCAAGCTCGGCCGGTAACATCACGTTTTCTAATGCGCTTAAGCTGGGCACTAGTAAAAACGATTGAAAGATGAAGCCCACTTTATCGGCGCGTAGTTTCGCACGTTGTTCCTCATCCAAATCGCTTAACTTTTCGTTTTCTATAAGAACATCGCCGTGGGTGGCAATGTCTAACCCAGCGAGTAGTGATAGTAACGTTGATTTACCTGAGCCGGACGCTCCAACAATCGCAACGGTCTCACCGGCATTGATTGCGAGGTCAATTGGTTGCAAAATCTGTAACGGTCCCTCAGAGGTTTCGACTATCTTTTCGAGTTGTTGAGTTTGAATGAGCATAAAATGAAAAACGTCCTATTAAAGTTAGCTTGTATTACTTTGATTTTTATATCTATACGTAGTTTTGCAGCAAATGTTTCACTTGTTGTATTAGGAGATAGCCTAAGCGCAGGTTATGGTCTTTCGCAACAACAAACTTGGGTTGCCGAATTGCAAAAGCGTTGGCAGCAAGCATACCCAAACATTGAAATAATCAATGCCAGTATCAGTGGTGAGACCACCCGTGGTGGCTTAAACCGCTTATCGGGTGTAATTGAACGTCACCAACCCGATGCTATTTTTATTGAGTTGGGCGGCAATGACGGGTTACGTGGTTTCGATTTGGAGACGGTGGAAACGAACTTGTCTAATATGATTGAGCAGGCGCAGGCTAAAGGTATTAAAGTGGCGCTCAGTCAGGTCATGGTGCCACCTAACTATGGACCACGTTTCTCAAAGCGATTTCAGGCGGTATTCACGCGTGTGGCAGAGAAGTATGACGTAACACTGGTGCCCTTTTTCATGACCGAGTTAGTAGAGAACCCAGACTTCGTGCAAGATGATGGCATCCACCCCACTGCAGAAGCACAAGACGCTATTGCGGACTTCCTCTCACCTTACTTACTTGAGCTGGCTAAAAACGCCGAGGCATCGAGTTAATAAGCGTTTGATAAATTGCAGACACAAAAAAACCACCTAGAAGGTGGTTTAGTGTTGGCGTCCCCTAGGGGATTCGAACCCCTG
>NZ_DEYI01000032.1:0-2000 GCF_002364475.1 Idiomarina sp. UBA3162 | reverse complement strand
CTCTAGACGAAGGGGACGCAATCAAAACTGCATCATGTTAGTAGAATTGGCGTCCCCTAGGGGATTCGAACCCCTGTTACCGCCGTGAAAGGGCAGTGTCCTAGGCCTCTAGACGAAGGGGACGCAATCACTAACATTGCTATCAAAATTTCACTTGGTGGAGCTAAGCGGGATCGAACCGCTGACCTCTTGCATGCCATGCAAGCGCTCTCCCAGCTGAGCTATAGCCCCACTGCTTTAGCAGCGAAACTGCCTTGACAGCGGGGCGCATTCTATTGCGAGGAGCGCTTAAGTGTCAACTGTTTTTTGAAAAAATATCTCCAACTGGCGATTTTTATATCAAGTTGACTATTTTACATGCAAATCGCGTGTTATGCGCTCGCTTCGCGCTCAGCAATGAATGCAAGCGCCAAATCGATACGCTCGACAACCTTTTGCTGATCCAACTGCGCTAAGGTGACATCCAACGAGGGTGAGTTACCCCCTCCGGTTGCTGCAACGCGCAATGGCATGCCAATTTTGCCCATACCCACGCCAAGCGCTTCAGCCGTGTCATTAATCGCTGCTTGAATTGATTCAGCAGTCCAATCCGTTAAGTCTACTAGCCTCGCCTTCACCGCTTCTAATGGTTCTTTAGCTACAGGGCGCAAGTGTTTCTTAGCTGCTTTTTCTTCAAACTCATTAACTGGTTCATAGAAATAACGGCTAATCGCGGCCATTTCTTTCAACGTTTTCACACGATCGGCTTGCAAACCAACAATGGCTGTCAGTGCTGGACCCGTCGACGTATCGACGCCGAGTTGATCAAATTGCCATTTGAGGGCATCAGCCACTTGTTCAGCGGGCAACGTCTTCATGTAATGCTGGTTTAACCAATTAAGTTTTTCGGTATTAAACGCAGAAGCGGCTTTATTCACATCCTCTAGTTTAAACAGTTTAACCAACTCTTCTTTACTGAAGATCTCTTGATCACCGTGCGACCAGCCTAAACGGGCTAAATAATTAATCACCGCCTCTGGCAAGTACCCGTCATCGCGATAATGCATTACACCCACCGCACCGTGGCGTTTAGATAATTTCTTACCGTCATCACCCAGAATCATCGATACGTGTGCGTAGTATGGTACCGGCGCATTTAAGGCTTTTAGAATATTAATCTGGCGCGGCGTATTATTAATGTGGTCTTCGCCTCGAACTACGTGCGTAATACCCATTTCCCAGTCATCCACAACAACACAGAAATTATACGTTGGCGTGCCATCGCTGCGGGCAATGATTAGATCATCAAGTTCTTGGTTTGAAAACTCGATACGACCGCGGATCAAGTCATCAAAAATAACGCTGCCCTCTTGTGGGTTACGAAAACGAATCACGTAACTGTCACCAGACGCATTTGGATTATCACGGCAATGCCCGTCATAACGAGGTTTTTCGCCACGCTCCATTTGCTCTTCACGCATTTTTTCCAAACGCTCGGTCGAGCAGAAGCATTTATAGGCTTTATCTTCTTCAAGCAGTTGATCCACTAATTCTTTATAACGGTCAAAACGCTTGGTTTGATAGTAAGGTCCACGATCCCAGTTCAGCCCTAACCATTCCATGCCCTCTAGAATGGCATCAATCGCAGGCTGCGTTGAACGCTCCCGGTCGGTATCTTCAATTCGCAATACAAACTCACCACCCTGGGCTTTTGCGACCAGCCAAGAGTAAAGCGCTGTGCGAGCACCGCCAACATGTAAATAGCCAGTCGGGCTTGGAGCGAAACGCGTAACTACACTCATTACTGTGTTCCTTTATTTAATTCAGTGATTAGACCCGGTGAATTTTACCAGTCCTAGGCAAAAAGCGCATTATTCAATTAAAATGATTAAAAAGTCAGCAAACAGAAAAAACTTTTCATTTTTTGTTTGACACTTTGGCGCGTATCCCTATAATGCCTCCTCGCAACGACGCAGAAGTGCGATGACAAAACTGGATGGTTAGCTCAGTTGGGAGAGCAT
>NZ_DEYI01000034.1:0-21689 GCF_002364475.1 Idiomarina sp. UBA3162 | reverse complement strand
CTTATGAGCCTGATGTCGGTTTTTCTGTGTTCACTGACAGTCCCAATGTCATCATTCGTTATTCACAGTTAGCTGAGACGGGGTTAATTCAACCGGGAAGCCGCGTACGTTACAACGTCTTATTCGCCGGAACGCCAACACAATTGGATAACTACGAGAATTGGCTTCTCCCACAATTGAATGATGACACTCATAGCTGGCGCAGTATCGAAGATGGCGATAGCCCCTTGGCGCGCGCCCTAAATCGTGCTGAACGCTTTATGATGTTGGCGAGTCTGTTAGGTGTAGTGCTTGCAGCAACGGCTGTTGCCGTAGCCGCGCAACGCTACTGTCAGCGCAACTATGACGTGGTGGCGATATTTAAAACCTTAGGGGCGGGCAAACAGCAAATCCGTAAGATCTTCGTGCTTCATTTGCTATTGCTTACGGGGATCAGCGTCGGTGTTGGTATTCTGCTCGGGTGGCTCATTCAATCTTATGTGATTAACTGGGTCGCTGAACAATTGGGCGCTTCATTACCATCAGCCAGTTGGCGACCTTATGCGCTCGCTATCGCAACGGGCCTGATTAGCGCGGTGATGTTTACGCTTTACCCGCTATTTAGACTGATTTCTATTCCACCGTTACGTGTACTGCACCGTCAAATGGTCGGTGTACAGGCGATTCGCTGGCTGCAATGGATATTAAGCGGCGGCACGATTTATGGGTTATTGGTACTGTACTCACAGCAATGGTGGTTATCAACGGCCTTGTTCGTAGGCGGCGCTTTTGCTGCGGGTATCCTTTTATTGATTGGTCGTCTACTGATCGGTGCAGGTCGAAAAGCGGGCATGCAAGCAGGGAGTGCTTGGCGTTTAGCAATGGCAGGTTTACAACGACGCGCTTCAGCAAACAGCGTGCAAATGCTGAGTTTTTCAACCGCGATTATGCTGTTGTTGTTGGTCATCGTCATGCGCAATGATTTACTTGCTGATTGGCAGCGCCAACTACCAGCGGATGCACCGAATTATTTTGCGCTGAATATCGCTGAAGAGAAAGTCGACGATTTGCGCGCTATGTTCGCTCGAGAGGACATCGAAGCAACCGATCAATATCCGCTGATCCCCGGTCGGGTAACCCACCACAATGGCACTGAACTGATTGATGAAGTGACCAAAGAAAACCGCGAGGAAGTCGAGCAAGGTGATCGCGAGGAAGGTTTTGGCCGCGAACTTTCATTGACATGGCGCGATACGGTACCGCCTAACAATGAGGTTGTGAGCGGCGAGTGGTGGGGCGATAATGCCGAGCCACAGGTATCCGTTGAAAAACAAGCAGCTGAACGATTAGAAATTAAAGTAGGTGATACGCTGACTTTTAACATTGGTGGTGAGGTGTTTACCGTGCCGGTGACGAGTCTACGAGAGGCGGATTGGGGCTCGCTTCAGCCCAACTTCTACATGATTTTTAATACCAGTACGCTCGCTGACTTCCCGGCAACCTATATAACTAGCTTTCATTTAGACAGTGAGCGAAAAGACGAGCTATACCAATTGTTTAGACCGTTTCCCGAGGCGTCTTTGATCGATTTAGACGCGATTATTGAGCAAATCCGTGAAGTTATCTCGCAGGTCAGTATTGCGATTCTTTTCGTCTTAGTTCTGGTAATGATTGCAGGCGCCTTGGTATTGATAGCGCAAGTACAGGCGAGCATGGAGGAGCGCCAAAAAGAACTGGTTATTCTACGCACCTTGGGTGCTTCAGGTAAGTTGCTAAGTCGGAGCATCAGCTATGAATTTCTAATGTTAGGGGCTATAAGTGGTTTAATAGCGACCATAGCGATGGATTTATCGCTGCTTATTTTACAGACCCAAGTCTTTAACATGGATGCTACCTGGCATTGGCGTTTGTGGTTGGTGGGTCCTATTTCAGGCGCGGTTGTCGTCGCTTTGTTAGGTCGACTCGCATGTTCGCGTCTGATTCGCCGCAATACGGCACAGTTGATACGTAAATTGATCTAGTGGGAGACGAAGTATGAATATTCTTATAACTGGCGGTTCCGGGCTTATTGGCTCAAGCTTTATTCGCTACTTCGGTCAACAACATCAGTTTACGGTGACGACGCGCTCAATAGAGCGCGTCAAGCAACAATTTCGAGGTTATAATGTCGATGTTATAGGTGAACTGCCAACTGCTGAGGCGCTCGCTTCGTTTGATGCGGTGATTAACCTGCAAGGCGCTGGGATTGCCGACAAGCGCTGGTCGGCCGAGCGTAAACAGCAACTGCAGAATAGTCGCTGGCAAGTCACTGAAGATCTAGTGCAGCGAATACAAGCGTGTTCTAAGCCCCCCATCTTACTCAGTGGGTCTGCGATCGGTGTCTATGGTCCGCGTAACAGCGAACCGGTGGACGAGTCGGCTACGGCGAATCAACGCGATTTTGCTGTCGAGCTTTGCGAGCAATGGGAGCACATTGCGCAGCAGGTAAAAGATCATACGCGTGTTGTGTGTTTACGCACTGGCGTCGTACTCGACAGCAGCCAAGGTGCATTGCCACGCATGTCGCTACCCTATAAATTCGGTTTAGGTGGTCCAATGGGCTCCGGCGAACAAATGATGTCGTGGATTCACATAGAGGACATGATCCGCGCGATAGAATTTATTCTGCAGGACGACAGCATCTCGGGGCCGGTTAACTTGACGGCACCTAATCCAACGCCGAATAAACAGTTTAGCCAAACCTTAGCGAAAACGTTGCACCGGCCCCATGTATTATTCGTTCCAGCGTTTGCGTTGAACCTAATGTTGGGAGAAATGGCTTCGATGTTGTTAGAAGGGCAAGCGGTCGTGCCCAGAAAGCTTGAGCAAGCGGGATTTAACTTTAACTTTCCTCAGTTACAAGACGCGTTGTCTGATCTGCTTTAATGGCAGGTAACAACTCTTTTTGCCAAAGCGTCTGCTGGTGGGTCGGCTTAAAGATATTAAAGTGTCCGATGCGGCGACCCGCCTGTTGCGGAGTCAAACGCGTCAGCTTTTGTTGTGTATTAGGATAACGTTGTAACAGTGCACGAACGTTATTTTCTACCAACAACTCATCATCACTAATAGCGAAGGCATGATACGATTGCGTTAAACGTTGATAGCCTTTGAGTTGCTCAGTCGATAAATGGTCGAATAAATAATTGCGGCTGCGACACCAACGGCTCCACTGACGCATTGCCCGTGCTGGCATATCACCCACCATATTGAGTCGTTTGCCGGGAAAATAACCCGCGATCGGTGTCGCAAGTGGTATCGCAAAATACCACAACAGCCAAGACGTGCGTTTGACTTGAGAACTCGCTTGTCGCCAGTACCCGGTTCCGGAAGCCACCGTGACTATCCTATCAATACGCTCGGGATGAGGAATTAATCCCAAAAGTTGACCACCTAAACTATGGCCTAGCCAAGTTAATTCGGCGCTCGGAAGTTGCTCCCGTGCCCAAGTGAGCACGTTATCAAGATCCACGGTCGCCCAATCGATAATGTCGGTCTCAATTTTACTGAGCGGCTTATCTTTAGAGTCGCCAATCCCGTAGTAATCGAAACACGTCACGGCAATACCCTGTTCTGACAACCAATGCGCAAATCGATGATAAAACCGTTGTTTGACACCCAGTGCAGGTGCAATCACAACATGTTGTTGCGGCTCCGCGGCAGGAAAGTGATTAATTGCTAATACGCGGTTAGCATATTTGAGCCGTGTGGATTGCATACAGAGTTAGGGGAGCACCGGGTTGAACGGTTTAACCTGCGCTGAACGGTAGACGCCTGCATCCCAGTATGGATCGGCGTGCGCCCACTGCTCTGCTTGTTCAAGGGTGTCGAATTCAGCGATTACGACTGAGCCGGTGAAGCCCATGATACCTGGATCCTTCTCTGCAATCGCAGGGCAGGGGCCTGCGACTAACAGTCGGCCCTGTGCCTTTAGCGCCTCTAACCGTTTGATGTGAGCCGGACGCGCTTGCTTGCGCTTGGCGAGCGAATCGTCATGATCTTCTGCAAAAATCACAAACCACATGGCTTATTGTTCTCCTTCCATGTCCTCAGCGTGTCGGTAGATATACATTCCTGTAGCAACGACAAGCACTAACGAAATACCAATGATGCCAAAGACTTTAAAATTAACCCAAGCATCTTGTGACATATACTGAGCAACGTAAACATTCACTGCAGCGATAGCCAAACAAGTAATAATCCAGGCATACGTGAGTCGGTTCCAAGCACTATCTGGCATTTTTATGTCCGCATCAAATAGACTTTTAAGTGGACTGGTTTTTTTTATCCAAAGTGTGCCAGCTAACAGCGCGGCAATCAGCACATAGATAATGGATACTTTGATTTTAACAAACCAATCATCGTGTAGAAAAACGGTGATGCCGCCAAAAACCAGCACGGCACCTAACACGATCCAATGACGCGTAGTAATAGGTTGCTTAAGCAGCTTAAGACCGACTAACTGTACAATCGTTAATCCCATTAAAGCCCAGGTTGCCGCGAAAATATCGACCATCTGATAAACAACAAAAAAGACAACTAATGGTAAATACTCTAATACCAGCGCCATGGATACTCCTACTACGATGTGGCTGACTTCATCGACTCAACAAATTGCCCAAGTTGGTCGAGCATTTGTGCTGTATTGTCGATGTTTTTTTCGATAATAGCAACGACTGCGGAACCACTGATAGCGCCCTGAGCGCCCGCCTTAATCGTGGCTGTTACATGTTCAGGTTGAGAGATACCAAAACCCAGCATAATCGGAGCTGAGCCGGCTGAACGCAGTTGTGAAATGAGTTTCTCGGCCGGCACCTGCATTTGTGTCTCTGTTCCCGTAACCCCAGAGCGACTAAGCAAGTAAACATAGCCTTGGCTTTGTTTGGCGATCGCCTCGATCAACGAATCTGAAGCATCCGGCGGACAAATAAACACGGGCGCTATTTGACGATCGATAGCCGGTTGTGAAAAGCGAATTGCCTCTTTGGTTGGTAAATCGGCGACGAGCACCGAGTCGACACCGACAGCGGCCATTTTTTCATAAAAGGTATCGATACCTTTGGCAAAAATCAGGTTTGCGTAAACCAGCAAGCCAATCGGTATATCAGGTGCGTATTCGCGGACCTGTTTTAGAATCGATAAACAGTCTTCAAATCGCGTACCTCCCTCGAGGGCGCGAACATTAGCGCGCTGAATGACGGGACCGTCGGCGACCGGGTCAGAGAACGGAAGACCCAGCTCAAGTGCATCAGCGCCCGCGTCGATCAGTCGCTTAATCACCTCAACGCTGACTTCGGGAGTTGGGTCGCCCAGCGTCACAAAAGGCACGAAAGCCCCTTGATGTTGCTTGTCTAGGTTTGCAAATAGTTGTTCATAACGACTCATGTGTGGACACCCTATTATTGTTCTTGAGCATTAAAAATACGACGGACGTGATCGATATCTTTGTCACCACGACCCGATAAATTGATCAATAAAATCTCTGGCGCATCGGGTTCAGCCGCACGTTTCAGCGCATAGGCGAGCGCATGTGCAGATTCCAATGCAGGTATAATGCCCTCATGGCGGGAAAGCAATTGAAATGCCGCCAATGCCTCATCATCTGTTACCGACTCATAACGTGCACGACCAATAGCCTTTAAGTGCGCGTGTTGTGGTCCAACGCCCGGGTAGTCCAAACCTGCTGAGACCGAGTAGGATTCTTCCACTTGCCCTTCGTCGGTTTGCATCAAGTAGGTCAAGCAGCCGTGCAAGATACCTGGACTTCCCGCTGTTAGCGTTGCACCGTGATGCTGTGTGTTGACACCTTTGCCTGCGGGTTCAACGCCCACGAGGGCTACATTAGGTTCGTCGATAAAATCAGTGAACATGCCAATGGCATTCGAACCACCGCCTACACAAGCAATGACTTCATCGGGTAAACGACCTGCTTGCTCAATAATTTGCTGCTTTGCTTCTTCTCCGATCATTTTGTGGAATTCACGCACAATTGTTGGGAAGGGGTGAGCTCCCGCCGCCGTACCGAGCAAGTAATGAGTGGTTGGGTAGCTGGCAGTCCAATCACGTAGTGCTTCGTTTACCGCATCTTTTAACGTCCCGCTGCCGGTATCAACAGGTACTACTTTAGCGCCCATTAATTCCATACGAAATACGTTGGGCTGCTGACGTTCGACGTCTTTTTTACCCATGTAGATGATGCACTCGAGGTCGAGCAATGCACACGCCAGTGCGGTCGCTGTACCGTGCTGTCCCGCACCGGTCTCAGCGATAATTCGTGTTTTTCCCATACGCTTGGCAAGCAAGGCTTGCCCGAGTACTTGGTTAGTTTTATGTGCACCACCATGTAGCAAATCTTCGCGTTTGAGATATATTTTTGTACCGTTGGGGCTTTCAAGTGGCAAGTTACGACATAGGGATAGAGGTGTTGGTCGGCCTAAATAATTTTTCAGCAGCCCACGAAACTCCTGCTGAAACGCCTCATCTTGTTGCGCATCGATAAATGCTTTTTCTAGCTGCTCGAGCGCAGGTAGAAGGATTTCAGGTACGAACTGACCACCAAAATCACCAAAATAAGCTGAAAGTGACTGGCTCATGCTGCGGCCTCCTGTGATTGAATTGATTCTGCATTGGCGCCGTAATGACGAATGCGTTTAAAAAGAGCTGATATTAACCGTGCATCTTTGATGCCTGCTTGCCACTCCAATTTAGAGCTTGCATCGATACCGATAAAGTCTTGTTCAATTGCGGCGCAAACATTATCGGGACTGATACCGCCAGCGAGTAGGCAACGTCGACGTTCATCTGTATCTAATTCGTTCAGTAACTGCCAATCAAAGGTTTTGCCGGTACCCCCTTGACCATGATCGAGTACAAAACGGTCAACTGAGTGACGCAAGGGATGTTCATTGAGTCTGAATGGTGCGTCAACGGTGACCGCTTTCCAAATCTGTACGTGTGCGATACCGGCTTGCTTAAAGCGGTTCTTGAGTTCAACGGTAAAGTCGATATCTTCATGTCCGTGCAATTGCACTGCGTGTAAACCCAGTTCGAAAGCTGTATCAACAACAAAGGATAGCGGTTGGTCGGCAAATACGCCGACATACTGAAGACCCTGAACTTGACGGATAATCGCCTCGGCCTGGCTTGGTTCAATGCATCGAGGTGAACGCTCGGCAAAGATGAGTCCGCCAAATACCGCACCGGCTGCATGAGCGTTTAAGGCGTCCTCCGCTCGAGTTAGTCCACAGACTTTGTTTTCACCATACAATAACTTACGGCAAGCCAGGTCGACATCGTTTTCAGCACTTAATGCACTTCCGACTAAAAAGCCATTTACGACATCACTGCAGCGGCGAATATCTTTGTGTTGGCTAAAGCCCGACTCAGCAACAAGTAAGGCACCCTCGGGAGCATAAGGTGCGAGCTCATGACTGCGATTCGGGTTGATGCTGAGGTCGGTCAAATCACGGTGATTAATACCAATAATGCGCGCACCTAACTGCGCGGCGCGACGCATCTCAGTCTCATTGGCGACTTCCGTCAGTACATCTAAACCTAAATTGTCCGCGATTGCGTGTAGATGTTGATACTGCACATCATCGAGTACCGATAACATGAGTAGGATCGCATCAGCGCCAAAGTAGCGTGCTCGATAAACTTGCTGTTCATCAATAAAGAAATCCTTGCATAATATCGGTAGGTTAACCTGTTGACTGACAGCCGCAAGGTATTCATAGCTGCCTTGAAAATACTCAGGTTCAGTTAATACCGAAATCGCGGCAGCATAGGGTTGGTAGGTTTTTGCCAACTCCACTGGATTAAAATGGGGGCGAATAAGTCCCTTGGAAGGGGACGCTTTTTTGCACTCTAAAATAAAGCCCGCTTGAGGCTGGTTCAACGCATCGTACAAACTACGCTCACTGCGCGATAGCGCGTGTTTGTCACTCGGCATCGGGTAGTGTTGCTCCTGCTGCTCGTTCTGCACTCGTTTGCGGGCAATAATTTCAGTCAGAATATTACTCGACATAGATGCCTCCTTGTACCGCTTGAATCGCCTCTAAGTGTGTCATGGCTGCGCCGCTCGCAAGATGCTCAAGCACTGCCTGGGCCGCTTGTTTGTAGTCTGAAAACTTATCCGCCATCACTAGCAATGGTGCTGTGTTTATTGCAATGGCATGGTTTTGAGCGCGGGAACCTTGCCCTGCTAAGATACGTTTTAATACCGTGGCATTAAAATCGGCATCGCCGCCTTTTAGCTCGCTCAGTGGTGCTTCATTCAAGCCAAAGTCACTGACCGACAGTGTGTATTGTTCAAGTTGGTTATCACGTAACTCAACAACTTCCGTCGTGCCGTGTAAAGCAAACTCGTCAACGCCAGAGCCATGTACGACCATAGCTCGCTCAGTGCCAAGACGCTGTAAGGTTTCGGCCATCGGTTGTAGCCAAATTGGACTATACACGCCTAATAACTGAATGTTGGGCCGTGCTGGATTCACTAGCGGACCGATAAGGTTAAAAAGGGTACGCGTTTTCAGAGTTTGGCGCACGGGCATCGCATGTTTGATACCGGGATGATAATGCGGCGCAAATAAAAAGCAAAAGCCGTGATCAGCTAACTGCTTTGAAGCCTCGCGCGGATCGAGATCAACGCGCAGACCCAAAGACTCTAATACATCGGCTGATCCTGAGCGCGATGATACGCTGCGATTACCGTGCTTTGCCATGGGTAACCCCATTGAAGAGGCAACTAACGCCGATGTGGTCGATAGATTAATACTGTTGGATCCATCACCACCGGTACCGCAACTGTCCGCAAGTATACCGTTGGTGCTGGTCAGAGGCTTGCTCACATCGAGCACAGCGCGCGCTGCACCGGCCAATTCCGCTGGCGTTTCACCGCGTAATTTCATGGCGACCAATGCGGCACTGATTTGTGCATCATTGAGCTCACCTTTTACCAGGTGACGAAATAGCTTTTGACTCTCGTCCTGGGACAGAGGTCGACCTTCAAGCAGGGTGGTGATCTCATTCATGACTGTGTCCTTGACTAAACTGTGTAAAAAGGTAGTGAACCGCATCCTGCAACATAAGTTTGCCGGTCGGTGTTAATAAAGATTCAGGGTGAAATTGAAAGCCCACAGCATTCAACTCGGTAAACTCCGCCGCCATCGGAATCATTCCGTTGACGCTTTGGCATTCGCCGATTACGTTAATGGTCGCTGGTAAGTCGTAAATACTGAGCGAATGATAACGACCGATGACGCAATGATTTTGTTGCGGTTGGCTCGCGAACAGTGGGTGAGAGCGAAACAACATTTGTGCGGTTTTGCCATGCACGACCTCGCCACAGCGGTCGACTCGGGCGCCGCTTTTTTCAGCCAGAGCTTGAAAACCTAAACAGATACCGAGCATCGGATACCGTTTTTGGCATGCGTCGATCATGTCCATCAAGTTTCCCGCCTGCGAAGGGTTACCTGGACCGGGCGATAGACATACGACTTGTGGACCTGAGTAACTATCGAGTTCACGTAATAGGCGTTCGGCACTGATCGTGTTGCGATACACTTTTAGTTCATAACCGAGTTGGCTGAGCTCATCAACTAAGTTATAAGAGAACGAGTCAAGATTATCGATGAGCGTAATACGACCTTTCATGAGCGCTCTCCTTGTGCATTTGCTGTCTGCACTGCGGCGATTACGGCGCGTGCTTTGTTTTCTGTTTCATCAACTTCCGCCTGCGGATCAGAATCGTGTACCACGCCTGCACCGGCTTGAACCACCGCACGACCGCCACTCACGAAGGCGGAGCGTATAACGATGCAAGTATCCATATCACCATTACCAGCTAGGTAACCCACAGCACCGCCGTAGCTACCACGCCCTTGCTGTTCGACCTGTCGGATGAGCCGTGCCGCACTGACTTTGGGAGCACCAATCAATGTGCCCATATTCATACAGGCGCGGTAAGCGTGAAGCGCATCGCAGTCTTCACGTAATTGACCGACAACACGCGACACTAAGTGCATTACGTGGGAGTAACGATCAACTTTGAGCAGGTCGGCGACATTGCGTGTTCCCGGTTGGCATATTCGCGCAAGATCGTTTCGTGCTAAGTCGACCAGCATCAAATGCTCTGATAATTCTTTTTGATCCATGCGTAACTCGAGTTCTAAGCGACTATCGAGATCGTGATCAAGGTTGCCGTCCGGCTGCTTGCCGCGAGGACGGGTGCCTGCAATCGGATAGAGTTCGACCTGATTGCTCGTCGCGGTGTACTTTAAAGCGGACTCAGGTGAGGCGCCGAATAGCGTGAAATCTGGATGACTTAAATAAAACATGTAGGGTGATGGGTTGGTCTGTTTTAGTACTGCGTAGCTGGCAAGTGCATCGTGGCACGGTAAACTAAAGCGACGCGAGGGCACCACCTGAAAAATATCGCCATCCAGAATATGTTCTTTCAACTCCGACACATGTTGCTTAAATACCGCTTGTGACGGCGTTGCTGTAATACTCTGGTAGTCTGCGGCTAGCGGTGTGTACTGGGTTTGCTGACGTGGCGGTAATTGACACCGTGCTGCGAGCTCTCCGATGCGCTGACTCATTTGCGCATATGCGTCGGATGACACTTCGGGCGTAAACAAGCTAGCTATTAATTGACTCGACTGGCGTTGATGGTCGACCGCTAGCAGTGTTTCAGACACATAGAACACATAATCAGGCGCACGATTTTCGCCGGTTTCAACTTGTGGTAATTGCTCATAACTCGCGAGTAAGTCGTAGCCAAATGAGCCTGCAAGGAATACCGCAAAATCGTGGCTTGAAGCTGCGTTGCGACGCTCTAGCGTGTGTTGGATAAGCCGCAATGGCTCGAAGTTAGAGACCTCTTTAAGGCGACTCATCTCGTCGAGATCACGGTTAGAAACAGGGAATTTGAATTCGCTCGTTGACTCCGAGGTCGCCAGCAAATAATCAGTGAGCTGTTGGTCTAACAGCGCTTTAAGTGGCTTACCGTTATTCGTTAGTGCTTGTACGGTAACGCGCTGGCCGCTGCATTTGAGTTCGAGGGCGGCATCGATGAGTAACAGGCTTTTTAGCGCTTGTTTAGTGCCGATATCGGCTGAATCGAGTAGCACGTGACGACCATGAGGTTGGCAAACCTGTTGGTACACGCTCTGAGTATCGGCTTGATAGGGTAACTCGACCTGAATCGATGTAACCGCTGCTGGCGCTTGTTGAGTGTTTGAATTCATTTAACTACTTCCTTTTGAGACCGCCCAACAAGCATAAAAAAACCCGCTCGTTGAGCGGGTTTTCGAAACTGTACTTATTTACGTATGCGCACAGAACCACCACCCGCTAATTCGGGAAGTGCCACCACCAAGCTTGTAGTGAAAATTGTGCGAGTTGCATCGTAATAATGTCCAATTCGTTTTAGTTTGCTATTCAGTGGTTGACAAATTACCGCGCAAAGAGCGCGGTGTCAACACCCAAAATGAATTACTTGTATTGTGCTGGCTGACCTACTTTTGGAAGCGCGTTCATAATGAACTCACGAAGATCATCATTTGCTTTTTGTAGGTCAGGTCGGCGCAAATACATCATGTGACCACTACGATACCCTTTAAAGCTAATGCGATCTTGCATCAGTTTACTACGGTCTAACTGCCAAGTTGTATACTTCGCATCAAAGTAATTGGTCGCGCCGTCAAAATAGCCCGACTGTACCATCACATTCAGGTAAGGGTTCGCTGCCATCGCTTCACGTAGTTGTTCGCCGGTGTTGTTATTGGTGCGATCCCACGGATGCACAGGACCGAACATATTGTATTTCACATCGGTCTTGTAACCTAACTCTTCGCGTAGATAGTAGTTAATTGCGGGAGTGAACGAGTGTAACCATGAAGTCAGCTCAGCATTGTAGTCAGGACTATCACCTGAACGGCTGCCATCGATACCTAAATAGCGAGAGTCCAGACGACCAATTGTGCGATCGCGGTCTCGTAAGAGTTCTTTCCAGAAATACCAAGTGCTTGGCGCTAAGTTATTACTCAACACGGCTTCTTCTGAAAGGCCAGAGTAGTGTGCCACCTGAGAGGCAATTTGCTCGCGTTGTTGTTGGGTCAGTGAAGCACCTTTTGCTAGCGCGGGTAGATATTCGTTGAGTGTGTATGACTCCGCTTCGTCGAGTACATCTAGCAGATCCTTACTTTGTAGGTCGCTTGGTAATGCGTCGTGGTACCACGCGGCGGCAGCAAAGTAGGGTAGACGATTCGCCTCTTCAACCGGACCGCTACGCTCAATACCCAATTCAGTCGGAGAGACTAGGACAACACCATTGAGGTACATCCATTGTTGATTTTGTAAAGCGTGAGCCAGACCCGATACACGTGTCGTGCCGTAACTTTCACCAATTAAGAACTTGGGTGAACGCCAGCGGTCATAACGTGAGGTGAAGGTATTCATCCACTCGGCTAAATATTGGATGTCGGAGTTAACTCCGAAAAACATTTTTTGTTGAGCGTCACGTGAGGGCATTTCGCCGTCTTCGTTGGGTAGAACACGCGAGTAACCCGTGTTGACTGGGTTGATAAATACGATGTCAGCGACGTCTAAAATTGAATACGGGTTATCTTCGACACCATATGGTTGTACAGGGTAACCTTCATCACTGATCTTGAGGACTTTAGGACCCGTGTAGGCCAAGTGCATCCACACGGAAGCAGAACCTGGACCGCCGTTGAATGAATAGACGATGGGGCGTTTTTCACGGTTATCGATGTCTTCTCGTTTATAATAGGTATAGAACAACGTGGCGGTTGGTTTACCTTCGTCGTTCCATACCGGCAAGGTGCCGGCCGTTGCCGTATAATCAACAGTTTCGCCACGAATTTCGACACTGTGCTCAGTGGTTTTACTTGATTCAATCGGAATTAAACGCTGGTGCGCTGTCACGTCTTGAGTCTGTGCTTGAGCATCTAATGTCATGACTGAGGCGGTTGTTAATAAAGTCGCAGTTAATGTGCCTACGATAGTTTTTGTTGCTAAAGTCATAACGCTCTCCTTGGAATTTTCCATATCAGACTAGCAGGTTTTTACCCGTAGGGGTCAAAACAAATGCGACCATCGTGCGAACAAACACGACTACTGATAGGCTTGAGCAAATACTTATAAAGGTATAGAGTGAGCTAAAATTAAACGCCCGTTTAAAATAGAGAATAATGAAGATGGTAGCTAACACACAACAGTATCCGACGCTTTTCACGCCGCTTGATCTTGGCTTTACTCAATTAAAAAACCGCGTACTCATGGGTTCAATGCATACGGGACTCGAAGAAGAGAAAAACGGCTTCGAAAAGCTGGCGGCTTTTTACGAGGCTCGTGCTAAGGGCGGTGTCGGCTTGATTGTCACCGGTGGTATTAGTCCAAACTTTAGAGGTCGACTGGCGCCTTTGGGGAGTGAACTGTCAAAGCCGTGGCACGTCGCTAAACATCGCAAAGTTACGCATGCTGTTCATAAGCATGACAGTAAAATTTGCCTGCAGATCTTGCATGCGGGACGTTATAGCTATCACCCGTTCTCTCTTGCTCCGAGTGCAATTAAAGCGCCTATCACGCCTTTTAGTCCCAAAGCGATGAGTGAGCGACAAATCACAAATACCATTAGTCACTACGGGCGTTGTGCCAAGCTGGCTCAGAAAGCAGGGTATGATGGTGTTGAAATTATGGGCTCGGAAGGTTATTTAATTAATCAATTTCTCTGCCCACGCACAAATAAGCGCACGGATGAGTGGGGGGGCGATTTTAACGGACGTAGTCGCTTAGCACTTGCAATCGTTAATCGCGTGCGAGAGCAAGTGGGTAAGGACTTTATTATTATTTTTAGATTGTCCATGCTGGACTTGGTTGAAGACGGTCATACGCTCGACGAGGTGATTGAATTAGGACAAGCGCTTGAGAAAGCCGGAGTGACCATCATCAACACCGGTATTGGCTGGCACGAAGCGCGTGTGCCAACGATTGTGACGTCGGTACCACGGGGCGCGTTTGCATGGATCACTGAGCGTGTGAAGCAGTCACTGTCAGTACCCGTTGTGGCTGTTAACCGTATCAATACGCCTGAAATTGCTGAACATATATTGTCCAGTGGGCAAGCGGATATGGTATCGATGGCACGCCCGCTATTGGCCGATCCCGAACTCGTGATCAAGGCGCAACGTCAACAACCTGAAAAAATAAACACCTGTATTGCGTGCAACCAGGCGTGTCTTGATCATGTGTTCTCGAATAAGCGGGCGTCATGTCTGGTTAATCCACTCGCATGCTACGAAACTGAGTTATTAATGCAGCCAACGCAACAGTCAAAACGGCTCGCGGTGGTTGGAGCAGGTCCTGCGGGGTTAGCGTTTGCTTGCTTCGCCGCTGAGCGTGGGCATGATGTAACACTGTTTGATAAAGCGAGCGACATCGGTGGGCAGTTTAATTACGCGAAGCAAATTCCTGGCAAAGAGGAGTTTTTCGAAACCTTACGTTATTTCGATGAGCGCTTAAAAGACGCGGGGGTGAAACGCGTCTTGGGTGAGGAACAATCGGCTGAAAGTCTCACCGAGGGTGGTTTTGACGAAGTCATCTTGGCCACCGGAGTACTACCTCGCCAAGTTGATATTGAAGGTATCGATCAGCCCCATGTGTTGAGTTATTTGGATGTCTTGCGTGATCATAAAGCGGTCGGCCAACGTGTAGCGCTGATTGGTGCAGGCGGTATTGGTTTTGATGTGGCAGAGTATCTGACGACTGAAGAGCAACTGACACTTGATGAATCGGCTTGGAGCGAGCGTTGGGGAATCGATAAATCGTATGAAGCGCGTGGCGGTTTAAAAGAGCAACACCCCGAAGCCAGTCCTCGCGAAGTCTGGTTGCTACAGCGCAAAGAGAGCAAAGTGGGTAAAGGCTTGGGTAAAACGTCGGGCTGGGTACACCGTACTGAACTGAAAAGTAAAAAAGTGCACATGTGGAATGGCGTGACGTACAAGAAAGTGACAGCCGAGGGTTTATTGATTGAGCGCGATGGTAAAGAGCAACTGATTGAAGTGGATAACATTATTATTTGTGCAGGACAGGTTCCGTTACGCGCGTTACAATCTTCGCTAGAGCAACAGGGCAAACCCGTGCATCTGATTGGCGGTGCCGACGTAGCCGCTGAACTCGATGCGAAACGTGCGATTCGTCAAGGGGCGGAACTCGCAGCAAGGATTTAATTTGATAATCGATTTACATTGCCATAGTACGCATTCTGACGGTAGCCTGACTGTGCCCGAGTTGATTGATCGGGCACACAATAACAGTGTGTCGGTGTTAGCGCTTACTGACCACGACAATATCGACGGCGTGGGTGAAGCTCAGCAGTATATTGAGCAAGCGCATTATGATATGACGTTAGTGGCGGGGGTTGAGTTATCCTGTTGGTGGGAAAATTTTGAAATTCACATTGTTGGCTTGAATGTCGACACACGCAGTGAAAGCTTACAGCGGCTGCTGCAAACGCAGCAAAATCGCCGCCGGGAGCGCATCGATTCAATAATCCAAAAGCTCGCGTCGCGCGATATCAACGTTGAGATTGATAGTGAGGGTATCCCTACCCGCAAGCATATTGCCGATCAGCTCGTTCAGCAGGGTTATGTCAATCAAGTTCAAAAAGCCTTTGACCGATTTATCGGCAAAGGTAATTTTGCTTACGTAAGGCCGCAGTGGTGTTCAATTGGGCATGCGATTAAAGCCATACATGACGCCGGAGGTAGCGCAGTGTTAGCGCACCCACATGCCTATCAACTGTCTAACAAATGGCTGAGAAAGCTCATCGGTGAAGCGAAAACTTGGGGGCTTGATGGTATTGAAGTCAGCATCGGTCAGCAAACTTTAGGTCAGCGCTCAGCTTTAGCTGAATTTGCTAAGGATTTCCAATTAAAGGCTTCGCAAGGCTCTGATTTTCACTATCCCTCGCAGTGGCGTGATTTAGGCAAAAATCTTTGTCTGCCGGATACTTGTGTGCCAATATGGAATGACTGGTTCAGTTAAAGACCACACTCGGGTATGGAGGGGCTATGAGCCAATATTTTGAAGTACATCCGATGAATCCACAGAAGCGCCTTATCCAGCAAGCCGTCGATATCATTCGTCAAGGTGGTATCGTGGTTTATCCAACGGATTCGGGCTATGCAATTGGCTGTCAAATTGGCGATAAAAAGGCGGTCGACCGTATTTGCCAAATCCGAGA
Source organism: Idiomarina sp. UBA3162 (assembly GCF_002364475.1). NCBI lineage: Bacteria > Pseudomonadati > Pseudomonadota > Gammaproteobacteria > Alteromonadales > Idiomarinaceae > Idiomarina > Idiomarina sp. UBA3162. Next base: position 5,404 of record NZ_DEYI01000034.1, on the reverse strand, counting down.
CATTGACAAGGAACACAATTTTACCTTGATGTGTCGTGATCTCTCTGAGTTGTCGACCTACGCTCGAGTCGATAACGATGCATTCAGATTGTTGAAAAATAACACGCCTGGACCATATACCTTTATCCTTAAAGGCACTAAAGAAGTACCTAAGCGGCTATTGAATCCAAAACGTAAAACAATCGGTATCCGCGTGCCTACTAATCGTATTGCACTGGCTTTGTTGGAAGAGCTCAATGAACCTTTAATGTCGACGAGCTTGATTCTCGGTAATAATGAATTGGCGGAATCCGATCCTGAGACAATTCGCGAACAACTCGAGAAGCGTGTCGATCTGATTGTCGATGGCGGCCATAAAGGCGAAGAACCAACGACTGTGGTTGACTTATCTGAGGGCGCCCCCGTGGTCATTCGTGGCGGTTCAGGTGATACTCAGCCGTTTGAATTTTAATGGAGTCATAGCAAGGACGTGGCAGAACAGCAATCCTTACCGCTTGGTTTCGTGCGTGGTGAGCCGGTCATTGAAAAACCGGAAGATCTCTACATCCCGCCCGATGCACTCGAAGTTATCCTTGATGCCTTTTCCGGGCCAATGGACTTGCTGTTGTATTTAATTCGTCGACAAAAGTTTGATGTTGTCGATATTCCCGTGTTAACCATCACTCGGCAGTATGTCCAATACGTGGAGATGATGAAAGAGCTCAAGCTTGAGCTGGCCGCTGATTACCTTGTTATGGCGGCTATGTTGGCAGAAATTAAAAGTCGTTTGCTATTACCAAAGCCGCCGCAAGAGGATGAAGAAGAGGACGATCCTCGAGCTGAGTTAGTGCGCCGCTTACGTGAATATGAAGCGATTCGGCACGGTGCCGAGTATATTGACGAACAGCCGCAAGTAGGTCGTGATATGTGGTTGTCTGAAGTCAGTAGCAATGCGCGCGAACACGTGACCACAGCGCCACCTGAAGTTAGCCTCGAAGATTTAACATTGGCCTTTAGCCGTATTCTTAATCAGATCAAATTAAATGCGCACCATCATATTCAGCGTGAACAGTTGTCCACGCGCGAGCGTATGAGCCAGATCCTGCAGCGATTACAAACGCAACCGTACTTGCGCTTTGGGCAGCTATTTAATAAAAGCGAGGCCCGAGCTGGCGCTGTGGTAAGTTTTTTAGCAATTTTGGAACTTGTGAAGGAATCAATGATAGAATTGTCACAGGTAACACCGATGAGCGAAATTCATCTACGAAGAAAAGCCTCATTTGATGAACAAGAAGCAACTGAAACAACTGATTGAAGCGGCATTGTTTGCACACCCTCAGCCGCTGTCTGTGCAACGGCTGTTTGAGCTGTTTGAGGCAAAAGGTGTATCATTAAATGGCGTTAGATCGGCACTTAAAAGCTTGCAGGACGACTATAACGATCGCGGCATTGAGCTCGTTAATGTGGCGTCTGGGTTTCGCTTTCAAACGCGCCCTGAATTTGGTGAGTTACTTGCAGGCTTGTGGCAAGAACGTCCGACACGATACTCACAGGCGCTGCTCGAGACATTGGCATTGATTGCTTATCGGCAGCCGATTACGCGTGGTGAAATTGAGCAGGTGCGCGGTGTCACCGTAAGTTCGAATATTATTAAAACATTGCAAGAGCGACAGTGGATCGCCGTTGTTGGGCAAAAAGAAGTGCCTGGACGACCGCAACTTTACGGCACCACAGCGCAATTTTTGGATGATTTTAATTTAACAAACTTGTCAGAATTACCATCGATTGATTTTTCTGATGAGACTACCGCTGAGACAGCGATAACTGAGAGAGACGATCTTCATGACTGAGAAGTTACAAAAAGTATTGGCCCGTTCTGGCTATGGTTCACGACGCGAAATTGAGGCCATGATTGGCGCTGGCCGCATCCGTGTGAATGGCAAAGTAGCGCAGGTGGGTGAGCGAATTGATGCCGATGCGTCAGTCCGTATTGACGGTCATGAGGTCGTAATTAAATCCGAAAGCTCAGTTGTTTGCCGTGTTTTGACTTACCACAAACCTGAAGGCGAACTGTGTACACGAAAAGATCCTGAAGGACGCCCGACTGTTTACGAACGCCTGCCACGCATGAGTGGAGCACGTTGGGTTGCAGTGGGCCGTTTGGACGTGAATACCTCAGGTTTATTGCTGTTCACCACCGATGGTGAATTGGCAAACCGATTGATGCACCCAAGCCAAGAAGTAGAGCGTGAGTACGCGGTACGTATTTTTGGTGAAGTGACTGACGCGATGATTAATCGTCTGAAGAAGGGTGTTCAGCTGGAAGACGGATTGGCACATTTTGATACCATCAAAGCAGCAGGTGGCGGTGAGGGAATGAACCGTTGGTATCACGTAACCTTGAAAGAGGGCCGTAACCGTGAGGTAAGGCGATTGTGGGAAAGTCAGGAGGTTCAAGTGAGTCGCTTGATCCGAGTGCGTTATGGCGATATCCAGTTGGAATCAGGTCTTCCACAGGGAGGCTGGAGCGAATTAGCACTGGACCAGGTTAACGAACTGCGTGCTAAAGTAGGTTTGCCGCCTGAGGATAAATCCTTTATCGACCCGCGTCATCAGGAGTCGAAGCAACGCAAGTTTGCTAAGATTCGTAAAGCAACATCGAGACGCAAAGATCGCCTGCGTGAAGCACAGCGCGTCAATAAAAACAAACGTAAATAAGCTAAGTTAACTATGGTTTATTGGCGTCCTGACTTCGCTTCGGGTCAGCAGATTGTGTTGGCTCAACCCTATCGACGTGACGTGTGGAGGCAATCTGCACGTCCAGCGCGCAAGTGTATTGAATCGTTGGCTCAATTACTGCGTCAATACCATCCGATATGCTTGTTAACTCCACAAACCGTTTCTTACGATGATATTTGGATGCGCGATATTCTACCGCTCTGGTATCAAGAGGACTCAGGGCAGTGGCGCGGATTGTTGATGGAGTTCGATGGCTGGGGCGATGTGCAACAAACAATCGAACAAGATAGTCAATTGCCAGAACAGTTATTCGCAGAACATCTTTACCCTGTATCAAAATTGATTGGTGAGGGGGGGATGTTAACTCATAATGGCGAGGTCGCCTTAATGGGGTTAGCGGCATTAAAATCTCGTCAACCCGAGTTGACTGAAAAGCAGTTATCGCGTCGCGTCGAACAGAACTTAGCTGGACTCGACGTATACTTTTTTGACGGTAAACTCAGCGCTGACGAAACCAGCGGTCACATGGATAATTTAGCATTATTTATTGCAGAAGATGTGCTGCTATATTGCACAACAGATGACGAAGCTCACCCGGATTATGCGACGTGTCAGAAACTAGCGCACACGGTGGCGCGATTACCGCAAACTATAGCTAAGGTTGCTTTACCGTTACCGTTACCACAACAACCGATGGAACAGGATAGAGCGGGTATTATAAGCGATAGCAACAGTCTTGTACGTGACATGACCTTGCCCATTTGTTGCAGCTATACGAACCTGATCGCCACTGATAAGGTTATTGTGGTACCTCAATTTGACTTACCCACAGACCAACCGGTGTTAGAGGTTATTCAGCGCCATGCCGGCGGTCGGAAAGTTTTGAGTCATCCTGCGCGCGAATTGGTGCTCGGTGGTGGCGGACTACACTGCGTAAGTCATCAGGTGCCCGCCGACATTTCATTACCGGTTATTTAAGAGAAAACACCACTTCGATGCGCGCTTCAATTTGCTGTTCGCCTGGCATTGAAGCCGATTTTGCGTCCATTCGGGCTTCAGCCATATGAAATACCACGGGACGCGGATACGACTGCTCGGTAATTTCTAAAACCGAGCCGACTTCGCGTTCAGCGACACCCGCCAATTGTGTTGCCTTGTCGCGTGCTGCTGCGAATGCATCGGCTAATGCACGTTGATACAAGTCTTTTTGGTTAGAGACTTCGAAACGAACTTGACTGACCCGCGTGACACCCTGTGCGAGCGCCAAATCCACAATTTGGTCGTATTGTTCGATGTCTGGCAACGTGATTGATATTTCACGCATCACTACAAAACCATCCTGTTTGGTCTGGCCATCATCATTTTGATATTGAGGGTAGACCTGTAATTGATATGAGCGAATATTACGCTCGGGAATATCTCGCTTAATTAAGTCGCGTAGTAATTTTTGCGTTGACTGATCCACTCGGTCTTTCATCGCACTCAATTTGTCACCACGTTGCTCGATGCTAAACTGCAAACTGACTTGGTCGGGAACGGCAGAAGCGGAAGCAGCACCCGTGACGCGGATTTGATCGGGATTGCGGGCTTGCGCCGTTGCATTGAATGACATACTGACAAGAAAAGCCAACGCGGTAGCGATGACAAAATTCCGTGTTGGAGAAAATGGTTTCATAGAGCTTATCCTTTGCTATTCAGTTGTACGTTGGAGTAAATACAGTTTGAAAAGTTCACATGATGATGAGCAGGTGCTCAGAGAGAAATGTTTTAAACTATTAACTAAGCGAGAGCATAGTCGTTTTGAATTAATTTACAAACTGAGCCAACGCGGTTTTGACCGCCCGCTTGTGGAACAGGTCGTTGATCGCATGCAAGAAGAGGGCTGGCAAAGCGATGAACGTTTTGCTCAGAGCTTTGCACGCGAAAAAGTCATGCAGCGACAAGGGCGCACCAAAATCGTGGCACAGGCCACGCAACAGCGTGGCGTTGATAAAGCGCTGATTGATCAGGCTTTGCAACGATTAGAAGTGGACTGGTTTGAACTATGTCAGCAGGTTTATCAAAGCAAGTTTGGCTCGACACAACCGAGTGATCGCAAAGATTGGGCCAAACGGGCACGGTTTTTAATGCAACGTGGCTTTTCGCAAGAGCAAATCAAATTTGCAATACAAGCGCATGATGATGACTAGTGATCAAAACCTTCACATGGTAATCTAAGGGATCATAAATTATGACAAATGCGTGCAAAAAACAGGGTGTTTAATGAGCATTACAAGCGCTGAGATTCGAGAAAAATTTATTCAGTTTTTTGAGCAAAGAGGTCACCAACGGGTACCCTCTGCCTCAATGATTCCTGCTAATGACCCCACATTACTATTCACTAATGCGGGGATGGTGCCTTTTAAAGACGTTTTTTTAGGTACTGACAAGCGAAACTACACCCGGGCGACCTCTGCACAACGTTGCTTACGCGCTGGTGGTAAACATAATGACCTTGAAAATGTCGGTTACACGGCGCGTCACCATACTTTTTTTGAAATGCTTGGAAACTTCAGCTTCGGTGACTACTTTAAGACCGAAGCCATTGAGTTTGCGTGGCACTTTTTGACCCAAGAGCTACAACTTCCTGCCGAAAAGCTGTGGGTTACCGTATTTGAAGAAGATGATGAAGCCTACGATATCTGGG
>NZ_DEYI01000096.1:0-6120 GCF_002364475.1 Idiomarina sp. UBA3162 | reverse complement strand
AAAAACATGTCAATGCTTGGGTTCAACAACCGATGCTCGGCGTTACACAAGTTTACTTAAACCAGCCTGAATTGCCCGATGATGTCATTATTCCGAGTGGTCATGTGACCTTCGCATTAGATAGTGAAACAGAAGCGGCACAAGCGGCTGACTACATTTCAGAAACAGCGAAACTCAGCAGTATCATTTTTGCGGCCAAAAGCGGTGCTGGTACTAAAATGGTCAATGCCTACAAACGCAGTTGGCCGACAGATAGTGAACGGACGGTTGAAAGCAGTTGGTATAGTAGCACTGAAGAAATGCAGTCCGCTGTTGAACATGCGTTAGGCGTCGCAGCGAGCGCGGAGCGTATTAGAAATGTAAAGATTGCAGCAGGTAAGATTATCGTCGATGCGCAAGAGCGCAGTCGTAGCGACGTCGATGCGATATACATTGCAGGTAATCTAGAACAAGCCCGACTTCTTAAGCCCTTTATTGATGTGAACCTGTCGCCCTTCGCACCGCCCGCCGATGTGTTTGCCAGTTCAGCCATTCACCGTGTAACTAATCAAACAGGGGACAACGACCTACGCGGTATTGTATTTACCGAAGCGCCTATTTTGTTGCCTAACCAGCAACCGTTTGCCATCAACACCTGGTTGAAGCTACACGCTAATGCGGATTTAAACGATGCGCGGTTAGTAGCAATGGGACACGATAGCCTTACGGTATTGGAGCAGATCGACTCGTTACGCTGGATGCGTGGAAAGTCCATCAGCGGGATGACAGGCCGACTTTCCATACATTTAAATAATATTCATCGTCAGATGAGTTGGGCTAAATTGACGCCATCAGAGGTCAACGTTATCAAGCCCTAATGTCTACCAGAAAACGTGGAATTGAAGGAGAGTCGCAAGCGAGTCGTTTCTTACGCAAGCATGGGCTCAATATTGTGCAACACAATTACCGTGTACCCTGCGGTGAAATTGATATCATTTGTCGCCAACGCGATACCTGGATATTTGTCGAGGTTAAACGACGTAAAAATAGCGAGTTTGCCTCAATTTTAGAACAAATTACTACGCGTCAGTGTCAACGCATCAGACGCGCCGCGCAGTACTTTTTAGTTGAACAACAAGTAAATGAGTACCTCGCAAAGATGCGCTTTGATATTATTACAATAAATGATAGCCAGGTTACGATTGAATGGTACAAGGACGCTTTTTAGCATGAACGAAGAACGTATTAAGGCGCTATTTACTGAAAGTATTCAAACGCAGATTTCTGCTATTGAAAGCCTTTCAGAACATATTGAAGATTGTGTAGAGCTGTTGGTCAACAGTTTGCTCGCCGGGCAACGTTTATTCGTCTGCGGCAGCGGCGCTAGCCATATGCTAGCTGAGCACTTCGCACGCGTGATGAATATCGGTTATAAGATTGAACGCCCCGCGTTCCCCGTTATTGCACTAAATCAGTATGCTCAAGCGCAAGTTGCCTCGCTTGCTCAAGCAGGCGACCTGCTATTAGTTTTTGCGACACGTGAGAGTGATGACTCAGCGCTTATCGAAACTATGGAAACTGCGCTCAGTCGCAACATGATTATGGTAGCGATTACGGGTCAACAGAATGATATGGTTTCAGGATTGCTCGGTGCCAATGATTTGGAGTTGCAGATTCCGTCGTTAAACGAATCGCGCGTACTCGAGCAACAACTGTTAATCAGTCAGTGTATAAGTGAATTGGTTGAGAATACAATTTTCCCTCAGGAGCACGATTGATATGAGTCGTCATACACATACTATTCGTTGGTTACTTATCGCTGGGCTTTCGGTCCCGTTGCTACAAGGATGTGCAGCTGTAGCCGTTGGCGCGGCCGCGGTCGGTGTATCATCCGCAACCGATCCGCGCACCTTAGGTACGCAACTAGATGACCAAGCAATAGAGATGAAAGCGAACGCCAAACTAGGTAATGATAAACAATTGGAAGATTATCGCATCCGGGTAGTGAGCTATGGTAAGCAGGTACTGCTCGTGGGCCAAGTCGACACCGATGCACAACGAGCTCGTGCAGAGGAAGTGATTTCGGATACTAACGGTATTGAGCGTATTTTCAATCAAATTCGTTTAGCTAGCAAAGCAGGCATAGCCACTCAGGCGAGTGATACGTGGATTTCAAGCCGTGTCCGTATGAAACTCATTGCCGACGATGAAGTAGACGCGACCGACGTAAAAGTCGTTACCGAAAACGGCGAAGTGTTCTTACTTGGTATCGTTAACGATTCGGCAGCTGACAGAGCGGTTGAAATTGCGCGGAATATTGATGGTGTGCAGAAAGTGGTGAAAGCATTTAGTAGAGCGCGTTAGGCGCTCTACTCATGACGATAGTTATTTTATAACTTTTAAGTTCGGCTTCTTCTTGCTCGAACTCTTACTCGAGGATTGCTCAGGTTTATTGCCTTCCACTGTATCCAAGGACACCGAAGGTGTCTCCTCAGATTCTTCAGCTTGTGGCATTTTATCTAACTGAGGTTCGGCTTCAAACATTGCGCCTGCGCCGTTTTCTCGGGCATAAATCGCTAATGCTGCGGTCATCGGCACGATGACTTCCATGGGTTGACCACCGAAACGTGCATTGAAGCGTACTTCCGTATCCATGAGTTGCAAACCGACTACGGCAGTCGGTGAAATATTCAACACGATTTGTCCATCTTGAACAAACTGCTGCGGCACTTTTGTGCCAACGATAGTCGCATCAACTACCAAATGAGGCGTCAGTTGGTTGTCGACGATCCAGTCATAAAGCGCCCTCATTAGATAGGGACGCTTTGCTGTCATATCACTTAATTCCATAACCGCTCCAATCGAAGGTTAAAAGAATTAAAGACGCGCGATTTCTCGCTCAACATCGGTCAGTGACTCTTGAAACGTTTTGCGTTCAAAAACTCGGACCATGTAAGCTTTTACGTCTTTTGCGCCTTGCCCTGTCAGCTCAATACCGTAGCTTGGCAGGCGCCATAATAGCGGGGCCAAATAACAATCGACTAAACTGAACTCTTCACTCATGAAGTAAGGAGTATCAGCAAAGATCGGTGCTAAAGATAAAATCCCTTCACGCAGTTCTTGGCGTGCTTGGTTATCTCCCGCCATGATTTTGTCCGCTAAGGTATACCAGTCACGTTCGATGCGGTGCATCATTAAACGGCTTGTACCTCGTGCTACGGGGTAAACAGGCATCAATGGCGGATGCGGAAAACGCTCATCGAGATATTCCATAATGATGTGAGCGTTATAAAGAACAAGCTCACGATCCACTAAAGTGGGTGTCGCGTCCGGATAAGGATTTAACTGCATTAAATCTTCAGGGCGCTCATCGCCACTGACAAAACTAATTTCTACCCCGACACCTTTCTCTGCTAGTACCAAGCGAACTTGGTGGCTCTTCAGATCGTTCTTGCTGGAATATAACGTCATCACTGAACGCTTATTTGCTGCAACCGCCATGTATTTCTCCAGATAATTTCAACAGCAAAAGGGTGGCAAGCCACCCTTTTCTACTGAGCTCGAATACTGCTTACTTAAGATCTTTCCAGAACTCTTTCTTCAGCAACCAAGCTAAAATGGTGAACACCAATAAGAAACCAAATACGAACCAGCCCATACGGCGTTGTTCAAGTTTCATTGGCTCACCCATATAGACCAAGAACGAAGTCAGGTCGAGCATCGCTTGATCGTATTCGCTTTCGGTTAAACGGCCTTTGCCATCGGTCTTAAGACCAACATAAACCTTTTGCATTTCGCCATCGATACGGCGCTCTTCATAGGTTTTCTCTGGCAAGCCTTGTAACTCTTGTAGTACGTGCGGCATACCCACATTTGGGAACACCGTGTTGTTAACACCAAACGGACGACTATCATCGCGATAGAACGAACGTAAATAGGTATAAATCCAGTCTGGACCGCGCACGCGAGCTACGTTGGTCAAGTCAGGCGGCGGATTACCAAACCAAGCACCAGCTTTTTCAGGAGACATATTATTGGTGATAAGGTCACCCGCTTTGTCACCTGTAAACTGCAAGTTTTTCTGACCGACTTCCTCAGGAATGCCCAAGTCCTCAAACATACGGTTGTACCGCGCGTACTCGAGTGAATGACAGCCTAAGCAGTAGTTCATGAACAACTGTGCACCACGCTGTAATGACGCTTTGTCGTGCAAATCAACTTTTGCTTCGTCAAGCGGCACAGTGGGTCCCGCCGCAAATACGAGCGACGGGATAAGTGTAGCAAGAGCGATTAGTAATTTTTTCATTATGACGTCACCCTTTCTGGTACCGGCTTGGTCTTCTCACGCTTACTGTAGAAGAACAGCAATACGAAGAAGGCGAAGTATAAGAACGTAAAGATCTGTGCAAACACTGTTGCTGTTGGCGTAGCCGGTTGCGTACCCAAGTAGCCCAGTACCAGGAAGCTGACCGAGAATACCGCCAAGTTCAACTTGTGTAAGACCGAGCGATAGCGAATTGAACGTACGCGTCCACGATCTAACCAAGGCAATAGTGCCAGTAGCACAATTGATGCGAACATTAGAATTACGCCGAATAGTTTGTCAGGAACCGCGCGCAAAATCGCGTAGAACGGTGTGAAGTACCAAACCGGTGCAATGTGTTCTGGTGTCTTCAACGGGTTTGCCGGCTCAAAGTTTGGTGGCTCAAGGAAGAAGCCGCCCATCTCAGGCATAAAGAAGATCACATAACAGAACAAGAATAAGAAAATACCGATACCAACTAAATCTTTAACGATGTAGTAAGGGTAGAACGGAATCGCATCCACAATGTCGTATTTCTTAGTGAAACGCTCGTGGAACTTGAATTTCGGTTTTTCTTCATCAGGCACTGAGCCTTTCGGCTTTTTAATCGGCACACCGTCTGGGTTATTAGAACCCACTTCGTGCAGTGCGATAATGTGCAAGAACACAAGGATTACAAGCACTAACGGCAACGCGATAACATGAAGCGCGAAGAAGCGGTTCAGGGTTGCGCCCGAAATCACGTAGTCACCGCGGATCCATAGTGTCAAATCATCGCCGATGACTGGAATCGCACCAAACAAGGAGATGATTACCTGAGCCCCCCAGTACGACATCTGACCCCAAGGTAGCAAGTAACCCATGAAGGCCTCAGCCATTAGTACTAAGAAGATAAACATACCGAACAACCACAGTAATTCACGTGGTTTTTGGTAGGAGCCGTAAAGCATGCCGCGGAACATGTGCAGATAAACTACGATGAAAAACGCGGACGCCCCGGTTGAATGCATGTATCGGAGCAGCCAGCCGTATTCGACATCACGCATGATGTATTCGACTGATGCGAACGCACCCTCAGCACTCGGCACGTAGTTCATGGTTAACCAAACGCCCGTTAGGATTTGGTTGACCAATACCAACATCGCTAGAACGCCGAATAAGTACCAGAAGTTAAAGTTTTTCGGAGCAGGATACTGTGCAAGGTGGATATTCCAAGTTTTGGTCATTGGAATACGTGCATCGATCCACTCAACGAATTTATTAGCCATTATGCTTGCCCCTTATCTTCGCCGACCAAGATCGTGTTGTCGTCAACGTAATAATGTGGCGGCACAACCAAATTTAATGGTGCCGGAACACCCTGGAAAACACGTCCAGCGATATCATAGGTCGAACCGTGACACGGACAGAAGAATCCTGACTCAACACCTTCTACGTGCTCTTCCATTTCTTTAGGTAAGTAGCTCGGAGAACAACCTAAGTGGGTACAGATACCTACAGCAACGAAAAATTCTTTTTTAATTGAACGATATTCGTTCGCTGCATATGAAGGTTGTTGTGGCTCTTCAGAATTAGGGTCGCGCAGACGATCTTCATGAGTCTTAAGACCATCGAGCATTTCAGTTGAACGGCGAACAACCCAGACGGGCTTACCTCGCCATTTAACACGAATCATTTGACCCGGTTCTGCTTTCGCGATGTTAACTTCGACCGGTGCCCCGGCGTTCTTTGCCCTCGCGCTCGGATTCCATGATGCGATAAAAGGAACGGCGACACCCACCGCTCCGGCACCACCAACGACTCCGGTCGCGACCGTCAAAAAACGACGGCGGCCTTTA
>NZ_DEYI01000033.1:0-3472 GCF_002364475.1 Idiomarina sp. UBA3162 | reverse complement strand
TTGCATCAACAAGTGATTTTGGAAATAACTTGTTGATCCTTCGGCCAACCAAAAAAGATCCGTGTAGTTCTCCTTTTGATAATCATAAGGAACCAAAGCCTCGGGACGATACGCTTTAACGTTCCAAGTATGGATGAGTTCGTGAGAGGCGGTTGATAGGAAGCTAAGGTAGTCATCTCGGCTTGCATAGCTGTAACGTGGTCGCTGAATAATGGTCGAATTGCGGTGTTCGGTTGCACCACCGGCGCCTGACGTTGCGTGGATCATAAAGACATAACGCTCATACGGGTGACCTCGCCAAATATTCTGCGACTGTTGCACCAGTTTCTCTAAATCTTCGACGGTTTGTTCGGCATCGTAATTGCCTTCGCCCCAAAAGACGACTTCGTAATGACGATCATCGACCGTGAATTTATAAAGTTCGTTGATACCGGTCTCAATGGGTGAATCAACTAAGATATCCCAGTTATCCGCGACAAACGTATGCGCCCCTTCACTTTCCATGCCTGATACACTACGCCAATCGTCTTTCACATCAAGACTGACCGTAACCGGCTCAGCACGATAGGCGTCGGCATACATAAAGACCGCAGAGGCATCCAAGTAAGCATGCGAGTCATCGATATGACGACTACGACGTCCGAGTTGATTCGCATAAATTTGATAGTTTACTTTGACGTCATCGCCTTGTGCTGACTCAGGCAGATGAATGCGCCACGTGCTTTTATCAACCTTTTCCCAGTTTAGCGGCTCGCCCTCTTCCGAAGTAGCAGCGAAGTCACGCACGCCATTGGCTAGGTTTAATATACGATAATAACCCGTGCGCCAAGCAGGCATCTTAACGTCGATGTAACTGCTTTCAACATCTGGAAAAACAATATCCACTTGACCGGTATGGTGGGTCGGTTCGGTCAAATCAATGTGATAGTCAACATCAGCCCAAGCGGATGTTGATGCGCAAACGGCGAGCGCTAATAAAGATTTCTTAAACACATTAACTCCTTGTGATGAGTTCTCTTGTTCTAATTTTTACGCGTAAATAAGCAGCCTAAGCGTAGCATGATGTGACTTTGAGCGGGAGTCTGTGCGACTAGAGGTCAGTTTTTACCGTTTAATGATGTACGCAGAAATAAATTTTTACGTGCTTTCATCGAATATTTACAATCCTATGGTATACAATGAACGTATGACCAGAAAAGATACCCCGTGCGAGAGTGAGTTTTGAATCAATCGAATTCGGCCGAAGAAAAATTAGCAATTCTTGAAAAGCGACTCAATCAAACCATCCAGTCGCGCAAACAGCTCGAAGACGAATACCAACACGATTGGACTCATTTTTCAAACATGCTTACGCAGCTGTCTTATGCGTGTGGAGGCTTAGACCAGAACCTCGATAATTCGCTAACCAAGTTACGTGGTTTGCTGCAACGAAACAGTGGCATGGAACAGCTCAAGCCCGTCATGGCTGAATCAGAAACTCACATTCAATCGGTCACTCATCGTGTACAACGCAACTTAAAAGCGTCTCATGAAGCGACGCTCGAGGCCATTGGTTGGTTAAAAAAGCAACCGGCTCTGAATCAAGATGCCCGTGCCGAACTACAACGCATCATAGACTCAACGGAGTCGCAACATGTATCGGTGATGCACTATATTCCGCTGCTGATCAGTCTATTAAAATACTGCCAGCGATTAGGTCATGACATCGTAGAACAGCCCAAGCAAGATTACAGCCAAGAACAAAAAATCGTAGTAAAACTGATTGCCCAGTTAGAGTTTACCGGCTCGACCGAGCAACAACTTATTGCGCTCACACGGCAGTTTAAAGGAAAGTTGACTGCCACCGAACTACTAACGGCTATGGTCAGTTTGCTTGAGACCATTATCGACGGTGTCAATTTAGAGCGTCAATCTGCTCAAAATTTCCTACTTGAGATCTCACAAACTTTAGGCGCCGTTCAAGGCACATTAAGTCAGAGTGTTCAGGAGCGTAGCCACTACGAGAAAGATAATTCGACGCTCAATCAGCAGCTCAAGTCGAATGTTGATGAATTAAACGCTTCTGTACAGGGAGCACAGCACTTAGAAACACTTAAACAAGAAGTGGCGGGCCACTTGAACCGTCTCAATGAAACATTGCAAGAGAAGTTGGCTTTGGAAAACAAAGAGAGGCAGCAGTTTGAGCGTACAACGTCAAAACTGACAAGCAAGCTGACCCACTTCGAGCAGCAAGTGCATCATTACAAACAAAAATTAGCTGAGCAAAAATTTAAAAGTCTACAGGATAGTCTGACTAAACTGCCTAACAGAGCAGCGCTCGAAGAGCGTATGAGTGTTGAAGAACAGCGCTTTAAACGTACGCGAGAACCGTTGAGTATAGCCGTGTTAGATATCGACTTTTTTAAGCGGATCAACGACAATTTTGGCCACAGCGCAGGCGATAAAACGTTACAAGTGATTGCAAGTATGTTAAGAAAGGCAGTCAATGAAGCAGATTTTGTGTGTCGTTACGGTGGTGAGGAGTTCGTCATACTCTTCCCCAATACATCGATTACCGACGCGCAAGCACGTTTAGAAAAAGCGTGCGATCGTATCCGTAATATCCCTTTCAAATTTAGATCAGAAGATATTAGGATTACCGTATCGGTTGGGATCGCTGAACTACAGCAAGTCAACCAATCGTTAACCTCACTATTTGATGCAGCCGACAAAGCACTATACGAGGCTAAGAGAACAGGCAGGAATAAGATTGTGCTCGCCAGCGCTGTATCAGATTGAGGCAAATTGTTTAGGAGTAAGAAATAAGTAATGAAAGCAAGTATCTCACCTCAGGGAAGTATGTCCCTGCTATCACAATTAGAAATCGAACGATTAAAAGCATCATCCAACAGTCAACTATATAAGCTTTTTCGTAATTGCTGTTTAGCGGTACTGAACGCCGGTAGTCACACTGATAGTTCGGCTGATATTTATGACAGTTATAAAGACTTTGAAGTCAACATTATTCGTCGTGAGCGCGGTATTAAACTAGAACTCATTGAACCACCAGAAGAAGCCTTTGTTGATGGCGAAGTCATTGTCGGTATACGCGAGCTGCTCGAGTCTGTGTTACGCGATATTTTGTTCACCGGTGAGCGCTATTCAGAAACCGACTTAGAGCAAGCGGATAGTGCAACGTTAACACATGTGGTCTTTGATATTTTACGCAACGCACGGACGTTACGCCCGCAAGAAGAGCCCAACATGGTGGTTTGCTGGGGTGGCCACTCAATTAACGAAACCGAATATAAGTACACCAAAGAAGTCGGTTATCACGTGGGGTTGCGTGGACTGAACATCTGTACGGGCTGTGGTCCAGGCGCGATGAAAGGACCCATGAAAGGCGCAACCATAGGGCACGCCAAGCAACGTGTTGAAGGCGGCCGTTACTTAGGTTTAACAGAGCCTGGTATTATTGCAGCTGAGCCACCTA
>NZ_DEYI01000057.1:95381-102879 GCF_002364475.1 Idiomarina sp. UBA3162 | reverse complement strand
GCCGGAATGAAGGTATAGCGTGCCATGCAGTGGTATTAATGGCGGGTAAGTCATGAGTCAGTTAGACGCGGCAATTAACCCAGTTAGGCTCAATTCAAAGCGCACGCACGCGCAGTTCAAACGTTATCCAGAAGACTTCGTGGTGACCGAACGACTTGATGTCGCTGACGACGGAGAGGGTGAACATCAGTGGTTGTGGATTCGTAAGCGGGGTGCCAATACACAGTTTGTTGCACGCCAGCTTGCCCGATTTGCCGATACCTCAGCTAAAAACGTCAGTTATGCAGGTTTAAAAGACCGTAACGCAGTGACTGAGCAATGGTTCTCGGTGCAATTGCCGGGGCAAGATACTTTGGATTGGCAACAGCTCGACAATGACGAATTCCAAGTCCTGAAGGTGATTCGTCGACAAAAGAAGCTTAAGCTCGGGTTACATGAAGCGAATCAGTTTAAGATCCGCTTGCGTGATGTCGCCGATAAGGGACTGTTTGAGCAAAACTGGAGCACGCTTGTAACCGACGGTGCGCTTAACTATTTTGGCCCGCAACGATTCGGTCATGAGCAGAATAACTTAACTCGCGGATTTGAATGGCTGCGAGCGGGTGGCAGTAATAAACGTGTGAAGAAACCAGAGCAAAGCCGATTGTTGTCGTCAGTGCGATCATTCTTATTCAACCAAATTGTATCGGAGAGGTATCGGCAATATGGTTTTGAGACGCTTGAAGGTGACTGCGTCATGTTGTCAGGCTCTCATTCGGTTTTTCACGTTGAACGTTGGGATGATGAGCTGAAACAGCGTCTTGCCAGTGGCGATATTCAGTTAACGGGCGGTCAGCCGGGTTGGGTGTCTAAACCGCTCACTTCGGGGAAAGCAGAACAGTTTGAAGCCGATTGTGTGAGTCCGTGGGCTGATATTATTGACTGTTTAGCGTCAAAAAAAGTCAAAGCAAGCCGCCGTGCTATGCGTCTACAACCCGTTAACCCAGAATTAAATTGGGAGGGGAGCGATGCAATTATCTGTTTTGAACTACCGAAAGGCAGTTTTGCAACTGCATGTATTAGTGAACTTATTGATTTATCGGTGACTGAAAATGATGAAGATTCTGTTGAGTAATGACGACGGCGTTCACGCGCCCGGTATCCATGCGCTTTACCAAGCCTTGAAATCCATTGCTGAGGTACGCGTGATAGCACCGGATAGAAATTGTAGTGGTGCGAGTAATTCACTGACATTACACAATCCGTTGCGTCTGCAACAGCTCGATAATGGCTTCTACTCGCTCAATGGCACGCCAACTGACTGTGTCCACATTGGCACTAACTCACCGTTTGCCGAAGAGGTTGACCTCGTGGTATCAGGCATTAACGATGGGCCTAATATGGGTGACGATGTGTTTTATTCCGGTACTGTGGCAGCCGCGATGGAGGGGCGCTTTAAAGGACTACCAGCAATTGCCGTATCGATGGGCGGACGCGGGCATGACTACTACGATACAGCAGCGCAAGTGGTGGCCGAGTTGGTTGAAAGCATGGAGTCTAAGCCCCTCCAACTGGATACCGTGCTCAATGTTAATGTTCCTTATGGGCCTTATAATGACATTAAAGGCACACGAGTAACTCGGTTAGGCCGCCGACACCGCGCGGAGACCATGGTGCGTGATCGCGATCCTTTTGGTCGTGAAATCTTCTGGTATGGACCTATAGGTCATCATTTAGATGACGCGCCCGACACTGACTTTGCTGCGATTCATGACGGCTATGTGTCGATTACGCCATTAAGTTTAGACATGACCGCTAAGCGTCATCAAGACACGTTAGATCAATGGTTAGCGGAACGGGACGATGCTCAATAAAAATCACTCAGGGATGGCTAAGCGGCTGGTGCAAACCTTGACTCAGGCCGGTATTACTAACCAACGCGTGCTCGAAGTGATTCAAACGACGCCGCGAGAGCGGTTTATGCCCGAATCGCTTGCGCACAAAGCGTACGAAAATACCGCATTACCCATTGGCAATGGACAAACCATATCGCAGCCCTTGATGGTTGCAACAATGACACAGTTGCTCATCCAGCACCACTGTCAGCATGTGT
Organism: Idiomarina sp. UBA3162; assembly: GCF_002364475.1. Classification (NCBI taxonomy): domain Bacteria; kingdom Pseudomonadati; phylum Pseudomonadota; class Gammaproteobacteria; order Alteromonadales; family Idiomarinaceae; genus Idiomarina; species Idiomarina sp. UBA3162. Next base: position 100,787 of record NZ_DEYI01000057.1, on the reverse strand, counting down.
TAGAAATCGGCACTGGGTCGGGTTATCAGACTGCGATATTGGCACAGTTAGTCGACCAAGTGTTCAGTGTTGAGCGTATCGCTCAATTGCAATATCAAGCAAAGCGTCGGTTACGTAGTCTTGATATTCATAATGTTGCGATGCGCCACGGCGACGGTTGGGAAGGCTGGAAAAGTAAAGCGCCATTCGACGGTATTATTGTCACCGCAGCCGCCAGTGAATTACCTCATGCATTACTCGAGCAGCTTGCTGATGGCGGTGTGTTGATTATTCCGGTCGGCGAGTCGAAGCAAAGCCTGACTGTAGTCAGGCGTTTTGGTGATGAGTATGAACAGCAACGCATTGGTGATGTGCGATTTGTTCCTCTAGTGAAAGGAGCCGTTCAGTGAAGCTTTTTTCAAGGATGTACGATGCGGTGTTACGCTGGTCGCAACACGCACATGCGCAATGGATTTTGGCTGCGCTGAGTTTTTCTGAGGCGATTTTCTTTCCTATCCCGCCCGATGTCATGCTAGCGCCCATGGCGATGACACAACCTAAACGGGCCTTTCGATTTGCAGGTATAACGACACTCACTTCGGTACTGGGTGGCTGTGTTGGGTTTGTGCTCGGTATGTGGGCCTATGACGCGGCAGTCCTGCCATTTGTTGAATTAATGGGGTATCAGGATAAATTAGCAACCATCGTGAGTTGGTTCGAACATTATGGTATCTGGGTTGTTTTTCTCGCGGGTTTTTCACCTATTCCCTATAAACTATTTACGGTGAGCGCTGGCATGCTGAGTATGGCGTTTTTGCCTTTTTTGCTCGCCTCCGCAGTCAGTCGGGGGCTGCGGTTCTACTTAGTGGCTTGGTTACTTCGTTGGGGTGGTCCCGCTATGGCGATTAAATTGCGGACCTATGTTGATCGTATTGGCTGGGCTACCGTTATTATTGCGGTTCTTGTAGTCTTGGTAATTAAATTCGTTTCATAAGGACAGGTTATCGATGGCTCCGCATAGGGTGTTGGCTTTGAGTATTGTTGGCGCTACTTTGCTTGTCGCAGGCTGCTCGTCGCGTTCGACACCAGCCCCTGTTGAGACGCTTTATACGGGTAAAACATATCAAGATTACGAAGCCGATAGCCTTGCTCAGGCAAATCAATATCAAGTCCAAAGTGGCGAGACGCTCTATTCAATTGCTTTCCGTGCCAGTATGGATGTGAACAGACTGGCACGCATCAATGGACTCGCTGAACCCTACACCATCTTCCCAGGACAAACATTACGCTTAAAAGCCGCGACTCAAAAAACTACAAGTTCTAAAAAACCGTCTTCAGAGAAGCAAAAAGATATAAGTCAAACCGTTGCCAAGCCCAATACGAAAGAGTATGTTCAAAATACATACAGCAAAAAAACGATTGAAAAACAAAAGTCTAAAACAAATGTTAAAGAGCGTGTGACGGCTAAGCCAAATAAAAAGACAGCTCAAGTGGTCGCCACACGTCCAAGCTCGATGTCCGTAAGCAATAAGGACATCCAATGGCGTTGGCCCGTCAGTAACGATGTTATTCGTGACTTTTCGTTAGCTGAACGAGGTAATAAAGGACTTGATTTTGCAGGTCAAAAGGGTGATGTAGTAAATGCCGCTGCTGCTGGAAAAGTGGTGTATGTAGGAAACGGCCTTCGTGGTTACGGTAACTTAATCATTTTGAAACATAACGATGATTTTATTACTGCCTACGCACACAATGAAAAAATTCTAGTAAATGAGCAACAGTGGGTCGATGTCGGACAGCCAATTGCAGAAATGGGTGATTCAGGAACCACGCGCGTTATGTTGCACTTTGAAGTGCGTTATCGCGGCAAGTCAGTCAACCCGAGACACTACCTACCGAAATAGGTAAGTAAGCTGCTCGGCCTTGACTGATACACGTTGAGGTCTGTATGCAGAGTAGTGCAAGGGGAACGTCATGAGTAGTAAGCTTAAAAGCGAAGTTGAAGATGACATGAAAGAATCAGATGTGTTGGAGGACGAGGAAATTGAGTCCGAAGCATTATCTGATGAGGTGCGTGATAGCTCGGAAGAGGAACAAGCGCTTGAAGAAGTGTTGGTTCATTCTGGTCAATACCAACGCAAGATGGATGCCACACAAATTTATCTCAGTGAGATAGGTTTCTCCCCTTTATTAACCGCAGAGCAAGAAATATTTTACTCTAGGCGCGCCCTCAAAGGCGATGCGGCCGCCCGCAAGCGAATGATTGAAAGTAATTTACGCTTAGTTGTTAAAATCGCACGGCGCTATTGCAACCGAGGCTTGGCACTTCTGGATTTGGTTGAAGAGGGCAACCTTGGGCTTATTCGTGCCGTCGAAAAATTCGACCCCGAGCGAGGTTTTCGTTTTTCAACCTACGCTACATGGTGGATCCGACAAACCATTGAGCGCGCGATAATGAACCAGACGCGGACGATTCGGTTGCCCATCCATGTGGTTAAAGAACTCAATGTGTATTTACGCGCAGCGCGCGAACTCGCTCATAAGCTTGATCATGAGCCGACCGCAGAGGATATCGCAGCCAGTTTAAATAAGCCGGTCGAAGATATCACTAAAATGTTGAGACTGAATGAACGTGTGACGTCGGTTGATACTCCGATCGGTGGTGAAAATGATAAAGCACTGCTTGATATTCTGACCGATGAGGCTGATGAGGGTCCAGAAGGCGTGTTACAAGACGGTGACTTAAAAGAACGCATTACCGAGTGGCTTGAAGCCCTTAATCCGAAGCAAAAAGAAGTGTTGGCGCGTCGTTTTGGGCTACTTGGTTATGAGCCTTCCACACTGGAGGATGTCGGTCACGAAATTGGTTTAACGCGGGAGCGTGTGCGCCAGATACAGGTGGAAGCTTTACGGAAGTTACGCGACTTCCTGCGTCAGCAAGGACTGACGCTAGAAGCCTTATTTACCGCGCGTTAAATCTTTTTACGTTTTTCATTCAGCCAAATAAGCGCTTGCATTGGAGTCATTTGATCCAAGTTAAGCGCTTCAAGCTCTTCCCGTAATGGGTCTTGAGTTGGCTTAGCAGGTGTTGTCTCCGGTAGCGGCATTTCCATTTGCTGACTCTTAGGCTCGGTTTCTAGCTGCGCTAACTTTTGTTTAGCCCGTTCAATCACAACATCAGGCACACCTGCTAGTTTTGCCACCTGCAATCCAAAACTGCGATTCGCTGCGCCCTCGCTCACGCTATGCAGAAATACAATGTGATCATTGTGTTCTTGCGCCTCGACGTGAATATTACAGCTGTTGTCCAGCCGTTCGGCAAGCTCAGTGAGCTCAAAATAATGAGTTGCGAACAGGGTGAGGCAGTCGAGTTTTGATGCGAGTTGTTCAGCCACTGACCAAGCTAACGATAAACCATCGTATGTTGATGTGCCACGACCTATCTCGTCCATCAGCACCAAACTATCCGATGTGGCGTTGTGTAAAATATTAGCGGTCTCTGTCATCTCGACCATAAACGTCGAGCGACCTGATGCGATGTCGTCCGATGCGCCAATGCGTGTAAATATACGATCAACATAACCAATTTCAGCCGCTTGGGCGGGTACAAAGCAACCCATGTGGGCCAAAATCACGATCAGTGCGGCTTGACGCATATAGGTCGATTTACCGCCCATATTAGGGCCCGTGATCATCAGTAGGCGACGACGATGCGACATGGTCAAATCGTTGGGGATAAAAGGTTCATCACTCAAACGCTCAATCACAGGGTGACGCGCTTGAGTTAAGTTCAGCACACCGCTTTGCTGAACGAGAGTAGGGCGACAATAGTTTTGCTCAACGGCGAGGGTGGTAAACGCACACAGGGTGTCGAGTTCGGCAATGGCTGAGGCGGTTTGTTGTAGCGCCTCAACAAATGGCAAACACTGATCGAAAAGCGCATCATATAACGCTTTTTCACGCGCCAACGATTTTGCCTGTGCCGTTAGCACTTTGTCCTCATGTGCTTTTAATTCAGGAATAATATAGCGTTCAGCGTTTTTTAATGTTTGCCGGCGCTGATACTCAGCAGGGACTTGATGACCATCACTTTTTGAGGTCTCTATAAAGTATCCATGTACTTTGTTGTAGCCAACTTTTAACGAGCTAATGCCCGTTTTTTCACGCTCACGGCGCTCAAGAGCGGTTAAGTAATCCGTAGCGCCAGTAGCAAGATCACGCAGTTCATCAAGCTCGGCATCGTAACCCGGTGCGATAACACCGCCGTCGCGAATAAGAACAGGAGGTTGTTCAATGATTGCTCGGGTTAATACGTCCAATAACTCGTCAAAAGGCGCTATTCGCTCATTGAGGTAATTAAGTGCGTTAGCGGTGCAGTCTCGTTTAAGCTCTGGTAGCCGTGCCAAACTATCGCGCAGTCTTGCAAAGTCACGTGGTCGCGCACTTCGCAAGCCAATACGTGCAACTATACGTTCAATATCGGTAATCGTTTTAAGTTGTTCGCGTAAGTTTAGATAGCGATCCTCAGCGTGTAGTGCAGTAACAGCATCGTAACGCTGGTTTAATATCGCGTGATCGCGAAGCGGTCGCTGCAGCCAACGTTGGAAGTTACGGCTTCCCATTGCACATACGGTTTCGTCCAGTACCGCTGTGAGGTGTGTCGACTCGCCTTGAGTACTTTGATTCAACTCGAGATTTCGGCGCGTGGCGGCATCTAGAATAATCGCGTCATCGGTCGGTTCGCGCATGATCGCGCGAATATGGGGTAACGCAGCGCGTTGGGTATCTTGTACATAATGCATGACGGCGCCGGCACTGCCGAGTATTGGATCTTGCTCACTAAAGCCAAATCCCTCAAGGTGACGCGTTGCAAATTGTTGCGTGAGTAGTTTAAAAGCGGTATCTGTATCAAACTCCCAAGGTGAGCGCTTTCGACAACGACAGTGCGCAAGTGGGAGTTGGGTTAAGTTCATGCCCTCGGGATACAGTAGTTCAGCCGGCTGCAAACGTTGTAATTCAGCCGCCAACTGCTCGCGAGATTGTGGTTGACTAAGCCAAAAACGACCACTGCTTAATTCTAATGTAGCAAGCGAAAAGCCCGCTTTGATCTCACAAATGGCTGAAAGCAGATTTTGTTGCTTATCGTTGAGTAACGATTCATCCGTAATGGTGCCCGGAGTTAAAATACGTACAACTTTACGCTCAACAGGGCCTTTACTGGTGGCAGGGTCGCCGATTTGTTCACAAATAGCAACGGACTCGCCGCGGGTGACTAACCGAGCTAAATAGTTTTCAACCGCATGGTAAGGGACACCGGCCATTGGGATTGGCTCGCCATTGCTGGCGCCACGCTTAGTTAATGAAATATCGAGTAGTTGCGCAGCTCGCTTGGCATCATCATAGAACAGTTCGTAAAAATCCCCCATCCGA
>NZ_DEYI01000057.1:94275-95060 GCF_002364475.1 Idiomarina sp. UBA3162 | reverse complement strand
AAAATCCCCCATCCGATAAAACAGCAACATATCGGGGTGTTCTGCTTTGATTCTTAAGTACTGTTGCATCATCGGCGTGTGCGCCTGAATGCTCTGTTCAGAGGTCGGTGAGACTGGCATACTATTGTTATCTTTATTCAACGAGGACTGCGTCTATGGTAACAAGTGGCGGAAACTGGGCGCAACTGATTAAACACGCAAATGCGTTAGCAGAACAGTTAAATCAGCGTCAGCAAAACTTGGCTACAGCAGAATCGTGTACCGGCGGTGGAATAGGCTATCTTCTCACAGAAATTGCGGGGAGTTCTAACTGGTTTAATGGCGGTCTTATCACCTACACTAACGCGCTAAAACAGAGTCTGCTTGGCGTGTCGAGTGAGATACTTGAGCAACAGGGGGCAGTGTCGCGCCCCTGCGTCGAGCAGATGGCCCGTGGTGCGATGGCGCAATGCCAGAGTGATTGGGCGATTGCCGTTAGCGGCATTGCGGGACCTGGCGGTGGCACCGATGAAAAGCCCGTGGGGCTTGTCTGGATGGCGATCAGTAATGAAACCTGTTGCGATAGCTATCAACAAGTGTTTGCTGGGGACCGCAGTGAAGTGCGGTTAGCGACGATAGACTTCGTACTGAAGCGACTAATAGAAAAATTGAAGAAATAAACTTGATACTGTTAATTTATACAGTATACTCACAGGTGTTAACGAAACAAATTGGAGCATAGCATGAGCAACGATCGTTCAAAAGCACTGGACGCCGCCCTAAGCCAAATCGAACGTCAGTTTGGT